>NZ_KI542786.1:11960-13106 GCF_000496155.1 Ferroplasma sp. Type II | reverse complement strand
ATAAAACATGCATAACATATATGCCCATGCTGCAATTGCCGATAATGTAAAGCCAAGGCCACGAGGATTATTATAAGTATATAAGTTCGGCAGAGAAGCTATTTTATTAGTAGATAGGATCGCTGCAATGCTATTATATAGAATGAGTATTAGCCCAATTAGTGCGAGTATCAATTCGGAAATACTTATATTATGATTCATCAATACCCCCATGGAACATTGTGTTCAGGTGCATGAATACTGCTTGCAACTCCTACCCACGTTACATCGATATTTATACCCTGAAAATCACCTGCTGCGTCCACCAGATGGACATAGACGCCTCCCAGGGCGAGAAATAGAGCCACTGCAGCTGCTATTAGACCACCAACAACTGTGGGGCCAGCCACAAACGCTACGAATGATGATATTGCTACCCCCGCCAACAGCATTGATTCGAGTTCTACAGTCTGTTGTTGATTAAATAATATAGCAATTCCAAGCCATCCATGGGAAAAACCATCAGGATTTCTTGAGAGTGGATTAGTGTGCGCATTCATTGCCTGATCTATATTAAAATGGTATGGTGATGATAGAGTAGTAGATAAAAGAGGGTAAATTGTTGCTTCCGTATTACTATTTCTAACGTTAATTAAAGTAAACAGGGATGAATATATGTGCCCATTTATGTAAATTGTCGTTGAAATGGCGTACATATTTTTATTTATTCCACCATATTTTGAGAAATCGATTGAAATAGATTTATGATCAACCATTAATGTTTTTGATGATAGACTTATTTGCTTTAAATTAAACGATTCTGCCATCGATATTAATGAGCCCTGTATATTATATTGTGTGTTATTTTTGTTTGCATTGCTTATTTCCATGGCTTTAGCTGAATTGAGTTGATTACTATGTAATTCCGCCACAGGAACAAAAGTTACCATTACAAATATTGTCGCCATTAACACACCTATTATTACTTTCCTTTTATTCATAATGATATAAACGTATGAATATATATATATCGGTAACAATATTAATAAATAATTTAGCAATAAATAATATAGAATCATGGATAATATGATAATAATTAACATAAAATTTTACAGGACAGGTGCGACCACAACAGGATCATAGAAATCGAGGGGATCCTCTAGAGTG
>NZ_KI542786.1:1311-11910 GCF_000496155.1 Ferroplasma sp. Type II | reverse complement strand
ACTGATGATTAAGCTGCTCCTCCTTCATAGTTCCTTAAAGATCATAGAAATCGATTCCTGGGAATGTGTTTCACTGGGTTCTTCAATAAGTGCACAACCAGTATTTCTATGCCAGTAACTATAATTTAATCTGTGGCATAAAATAAGATTTAAATATTTTAATAGTTTTATTTTAATATGGAACATAAGGAAATTCATGCACCGCATGGCAATAAACTGAACACAAAGGGATGGTCCCAGGAAGGGGCACTTAGACTGATAATGAATAACCTCGATCCAATGGTTGCCAAGGATCCTGCAAATCTTATAGTATATGGTGGAAAGGGAAAGGCAGCAAGAAACTGGGAAGCCTATGACAAGATTATAGAATCGCTGAAATCACTTGAAAATGATGAGACCCTGCTTGTCCAGTCCGGGAAGCCTGTTGGAATATTCAGAACCACAAAGGAAGCACCTAGAGTTCTTATAGTTAATGCACAGATAGTTCCACACTGGGCAACCGATGATATATTCTGGGACCTCGAGGCAAGAGGATTGACCATGTTCGGGCAGATGACTGCCGGATCCTGGGTTTACATAGGAACTCAGGGTGTACTCCAGGGAACATATGAAACACTGTATGCCCTTGCAAAGAAGGTTTATCACAGAGACAATCTGAATGGAAAATGGTTTCTCTCCGCAGGTCTGGGAGAAATGGGCGGTGCACAGCCACTGGCAGCCAAAATGAACGGTTGTACCAGCATTATTGTTGAAGTGGATATGGAGAAAATAAATAGAAGGCTCAGGGACAAGTATCTGGATACATACACCAAAAATATTGATGAGGCAATTAAAATCAAGGATGAGGCAATTAAATCTGGAAAGCCCACATCCATTGCTGTTCTTGGAAACGCAGCAACGGTTTATCAGGAATTGCAGGATAAGGGTATAATCCCTGATATTGTTTCAGATCAGACAGCTGCCCATGATATAAACCTTGGATATGTCCCTGAGGGCTACACTATAGATAATTTCCAGAAGTTCAGGGAAGAAAATCCAAATGAATTCAAGAAGAAGGTTTATGAAACAATAGTAAAGCAGGTAAAATCTATGCTTTATTTTCAGTCCAGGGGTGCTTCAGTCTTCGATTATGGAAATGATATAAGGACAAGGGCAAAGGAAGGTGGACTGGAAAATGCCTTTGATATTCTTGGATATGTGCCCGCATATATAAGGGATTTATTTGCCATTGGTTCAGGACCATTCAGATGGCTGGCACTTTCTGGTAATCCGGAGGATATAAGGAAAATTGATGATGCCATACTGAAAAATATGAATGATAAGCACCTTACGGACTGGATAAAACTGGCAGGAGAATACGTACATTTCCAGGGACTGCCAGCAAGGATATGCTACGCATCCTATGGAGAAAGGGAAAAAATAGGGCTGATGATAAATGACATGGTACGGAATGGAGAGCTTGAGGCGCCTGTTGCCATAGGCAGAGACCACCATGATACTGGATCAGTGGCGTCTCCATACAGAGAAACAGAAGCCATGAAAGACGGAAGCGATGCAATAGCAGACTGGCCCATACTCAATGCGCTGCTCAACGCTGTTTCCGGTGCCTCCTGGGTGTCCGTTCACCATGGAGGTGGAACAGGAATAGGCAATGCCATACATGCCGGTTTTGTTATAGTTGCTGATGGAACAGAGGATGCTGCTGAGAGAATAAAACGTGTACTGAATGCAGACCCGGGAATAGGAGTCATAAGGCATGCAGATGCGGGTTATGAATCATCCAGAGAGATAATAAAAAAAGGACCTAAATTCAAGAGCCCATATTTCAGCAAATAATATTTTTTATTCCAATTTTATATTTTTTGTTTCAGGAGGGTGTGGGACGTAATTATTTTTTACCCTTTTCCTGAATTGTTCCGGGATTTTTTGTGATTATCACATAAACCCTACGTCCAATATACCTTCTTGGGACATCCGCTTTTCCTGATGTTCCTATGGGTGTTACCGTGCGCTCTAGAAACCCCTCAATCTCATTTTCGGTCAGTATAAGTTTTCCATTATCCACTTCAAGTCTTCTTACCATGTATATGGATATCTATAGATAACTATTTAACCTTTTGTTACATTACCATTTATGTCAAGAATCGTATCCGGGGACATTAAGGATAAACTGCATGAACTTGACAGCATCCTATCAAAGAAATATGTACTTGAACACCCTAAAAAGGAAAGGGACTGGAGAACCTACGAGCAAGAATTTGCACAGAGAATCAAGATGGCGATGGAGGATCTTGATCCATTGATAAATGAAGCTGTTTCAATGATACGGATAGTTCCAAGAGCTGGACATCCACATTCTCTCACCCTGGAACAGAGGGTCAAGCTGTTGATGATCAAGCAGCTTGTGGGTGAATCAAACAGGATGTTTGCAAACATGCTTGCCATATTCTCCATGTTATCAGGAATAGATGTATCATACAAAACCATAGAAAGACTATATTCAGATGAGGAGGTCATAATTGCAGTACACAACCTGCATGTACTCATACTGGGGAAAAAGGATATTACGAATTCCAGTGCAACAGGTGATGGTACAGGTTATTCCCTTACTGTGAAGAAGAACTATGAATCATATGCACAGAAGCTTAAGGATCTTGCCAAGGAGAATCCTAAAACCACTGGGGAAAAGGATGGAAAGAAATCAAAGTCACATAAGAAAAGATTGTTTGCATATTCATTTGCCATAATGGACCTTAAATCAAGGATGTACATTGCCTTCGGTTCATCAATGAAATCTGAGAGGAGTGCTTATGACAGAGCAATGGATCTTCTTTCCTCAATAGGTATAGAAATGGATTCCATACGACTGGACAGGTATTACTCCTCTCCATCATACATGGATAAACTTGGGGAAACAAAGGTATTCGTAATACCGAAGAAGAATTCCACACTGAATGGATCTCTGAAATGGAAAAAAACAATGAAAGATTTTATTGAGAATACCATGCCATACCTGGAAGAGTACCATCAGAGAAGCAATTCAGAATCTGGATTTGCTGCAGACAAGAAGATGCTTGGATGGAATGTAGCACAGAGAAGGGATGACAGAATAGATAATGCACTATTCTGCACCGGCGTGTGGCACAACCTGTTCAATATGGGTAGATTTTAGAATAGTGTCCCACACTCGTTTCAGGAAGCAATAATGTCAGCAATATGGCAATAACCATTATAACGGCAAGAAATGTATAGGCATTGAAGTAATTTTTTCCATGTATTAGCAAGGCCATGGCTATTACACCCATAACAGCACCTATCTTGCCCATCATGGAAGAAAATCCATATGATGTTCCCCTGAACCGTGTAATTGTAACTTCAGCAGGGAATATTCCAACAGTTGCCCCTCCAAAGGAATTGAAAAGCTCCAGAAAAGATACAATTACTATAATGCCGGCAAGAAAATAGAAATGTGGAAGAATGAGGAATAATATAGCCATAAAAAGAAAACCGGTGATTTGAATTCCCTTTCTTCCAAATTTATCAACCTTTATCATAACAAAAATACCAAATATTATGCCTATTACAAGAAAGAATGAGGTTAGAAGTGCATTGTCAACATTTGTAACAAAATGGCCAAGTTTCAGTATGGTTGGAAGCGTCAGTGCAAGGCCGTATGCAACTATATCATAGAGAAACCAGACCATTGCAGCTATGACTATATTCTTATAATATTTTTTAGAAAACATTTCAAGGAAACCTGTTTTTTCCTTTTTCTCTTCCCACATTTTTGATTCTGGCAGTGCAAATCTATACAGCTCTACAATTATTGCCGGTATTACTGCAAGTCCCAGCATTAAGCGCCAGCCTATATTTCCGAAGGGAAACATAAAAACTGCAACTATTGCACTGCTTATGGCTCCTATGCTGAAAAATACATTTACCAGAGCCAGGTAATATCCCCTCTTATTATCTGGGGTTACCTCAGCAATGTATGAACTGGCCACAGGATATTCTGCACCGATGACAACCCCCAGCAAAACCCGGGAAATGAAAAGCATATAAAAATTAACTGAAAATACAGAAATCATATCAAAAATAATGAAAAACAACAGGGTTGAAATATATACTCTGCGCCGACCTATAAGATCACTGATATACCCGACTAAAATGGTGCCTATAATTGCCCCTATTATTACCGATGCTATAAGTAGCCCATATTCTAGTGAATAATTACTGAGATGTATATAATTGGGTATTAAAAGCACGGCAAAGGCTATAACCGTTAGTTCATAACCATCCAGAAACATTCCAAAAGCTGACAGAACGACAATTTTATTTACACTGGCGCTTTTTTCCATTATTGCCTAAACATATCAAGGTAATTAAATTATCTAATCATAAATGGATAGATAGGAAACACCATGCCCAAGGAAGAGTGGGTGCTGGAAATATATATTCTATGGATGGCATAATGATCAAATATACAGAGTGATATTTTTGCCGGATAAAAATATATATAACATTAAAATAAGGCGGGTATGGAAAAAATAGGCGTTATAGGTGCCGGTATAACGGGACTGTTTTCTGCACTAAATCTTGCACTTGATGGATATGATGTGACGCTTTTTGACAGGGAATATATTCTTTCTGGTACATCCGGAAAATTCCACGGCATGCTTCACAGCGGTTCCAGGTATTCGGTAAATGACAATGAATCTGCCAGGGAATGCATAAGGGAAAATACACTGCTTTCAAATACTGCTTCATCGTTTATCAAGAATACTGGAGGATATTACCTGGCGCTAAATGATGATGAAGCGGAATACGGTGACCTTCTTTTACAAAAAAATAAGGAGAATGGCATTCCTACCAAGGAACTGGATGTAAAGGAAATGCTTAAAATAGAACCGAATGTCAACGGTAAGATTGTAAGGGCTTTTCATGTTCCTGATAAAGTAATATACGCACATCCATTCGCTGCTGCCGTTGCAGTGGAAGCAAAGATGCTGGGTGCACATCTAAAATTCAAGTCTGAGGTTCTGGGAGCCAGAATAAATGGAAGATCTGTGGAATCCATAAAATACCGTTCAAGGAATAAAACGGTAGATGAAAAATTTGATTATATAATAAATACCACCGGACCATGGTCAGGACACCTTCTCAAATCATTCGGCGTGGGAGATTTTGAGGTTATGCCCACACTGGGCTATATGGCATCATATGATTATTTATTTTCTAACGCCATCCTTAACAGAATGAGGGAACCATCTGATGGAGATATACTTCTTCCATATGGTACCATGTCCGTTGCAGGCACAGTTGCAATAATATCAGATGATGTGGAGAACAATGAAATTGATCCCGAGGACCTTGACACAATGTTGTCAGAAGTTTCTGAAATGGTTCCATCACTTTCCAGGCATACATATAAAAAACTGTACAGTTCCATGAGGCCACTCATAAGGGAAGATTATTCAAGGGCCACCAGAGATTTCAAAATATACAGAAATATGGACAATGTATTCAGTATAATCGGTGGTAAATTCACAACATCGAGACTTATGGGCGAGGCAGTTTCAAAAAGGGTTTGTGAGCTTACAGGAACGGCTCACAGGATACATCAAAAATTATCCTTAACGAAACATTTGACAGATTCATAGAAAAATATAAACATAGCATAAATTCAACGTTTATGAATTACATAAGCTCATACGGAAACAGCATGGACTATGGTTATTTAAACCAGCTTGAGAGTGCCTTTATTTTTAATGAAGCCATAAGGTTTGGTGATTAAATGGAATTCAGCGGCAAAATAACAATAGCCACCAGAAAAGAAAATGTTGCGAAGTTTTTCTCCAGCATTGATAATATAGCTCCATGCCTCCCTGGTGTATATGATTTCCAGAATAATGGAAATGAGATACAGTGCAAACTTAAACTGGACATATCTGCAGCCAAAATCTCTGCAATGAACACCGTAACTGGAAAAATGTCATTTTCCTACAGTGCAGGCACGGATTCACTGAATATAAATGGAAGCGGAAGAATTGCCGGTTCAAAGGTAAAATTTACTATTGGCATATCCTATGAGGCTTCCGGTGAGGAAACCACACTTGACTGGAAAAGCTCCTTCGATTTCGGTTTAATAGTAAAGATAATGGGCAGAAACAATGTGGATGAGATATCACGGCAGAACATAGATAAAACAATGGAGTGCATAACAGGCAAATTGAATCTGCAATAAAATTTTATTACAATTAATATTAATTTATACATTATAATAATAAATATTATGCAATATACGAATAACATTATATTTTAATCGATAAATATTTAATAATGCAAAGATATTAATGTCGCATGATCACATTCATTTACGATTCAATAGCCTGGGAGGAAAAGGAGATAATAAAGAAACTTCAGGCAGAGGGTATAAAATTGAATCTGGTAAATGCAAAGGACAATGCACTCAAACTCACAGAAAAACTTAATTTCAACGGTCCCGCATTCATCAGATGCATGAGTGCTAGAAGATCTCTTTACTATTCCTATATACTTGAGTCACATGGGATAATTACCATTAATTCCTATAATACATTCAACATAGCAGGAAATAAGATATTTACCACATCATATCTATATAAAAATGGTATTAGAACCCCCGATACTGTGGTGTCTTTTTCACATGACAATGCCCTGGCATCTGCCACAGAAATGGGATATCCACTGGTTTTTAAGCCTGCAAGTGGAAGCTGGGGGAGGATGATCTCTTTACTGGAAAATGAAAATATTGCCGAAACAGTGTTTTCAATGAACGATATGGTAAGCGAGAATTCTTACTATCTCCAAAGATATGTAAAGAGGCCACCAAGGGATATAAGGGCAATAGTTGTGGGAAACAGAATATCCGCAACAATATACAGGTATTCCGGAGATGGATGGAAGACTAATCTGGCACTGGGTGGAAAGGTTGAAAAAGCAGAACTGCCGGAGGATGAAATGGAGATTCTTATTAAAACTTCAGAATTATTTGATCCAGGAATAATAGGGATTGATGCCATGGAAACAGATGGGGGGCTTGTGGTGCATGAGGTTAATTCCAGGGTTGAATTCAAAGGTGCTTCAAAGGTATATGGAAATAAGATAATCAATGATATTGTTGAATTTCTGAAAGAACTGGATTAAGTTTAATAATCAAATAAAAATATCAATTTATGGATGATATATATCTTGACAAGAACGAAAATCCATTCAATGTCCCCGAAAAAGTCAGGAAGGAATTTATAAATTATGTAAAAACTGCAAATTTCAACAGGTACCCTGAAAAATGGTTACCTTCACTGACTAAAAAACTGGCGGGGCTTACAGGATTCGACATTGATAATATTATAGTCACAAATGGCAGTGATGAACTTCTTGATATGTTAATTAAACATGCCGCCGGTGATATGGTGATAAGTTCACCAACCTTTGAGATGTACTCATTCTACGCCAGAAATTATGGGTACAATGTAATAGATGTTCCACTACGCAGTGATTTCTCACTTGATGTGGATGGAATACTTAAGCAAAAGGATGCGAAACTTGTGGTAATATGCTCACCAAACAACCCCTCAGGGAATCTTATGGACAGAGAAAGCATAAAAAAGGTTCTGGATTCGGGCGTAACAACAATACTGGACAACGCCTATTACGAATTCTCCGGTGAGGATTATACGGATCTGCTGGCAAAATATAAGAATCTCATAATACTCAGGACATTATCAAAGGCGTTCAGCCTTGCAGGAATGAGAATAGGTTATGGAATAGCCGACAGCGGGTTCATATCTGAACTTAAAAAGCTGCAGGCACCCTTTTACATGAACATACTTTCGGCCCGAATGGCAGAAATCATGATAGACAACTACGATCTTATTGGTGAAAAGATCAGATATATTATAAATGAGCGTGAGCGTGTTTACAGTGAAATAAAAGATATAGCTTATCCCAGCAGTGCAAATTTCCTTCTTATAAAAAAGGATATTTATGATTACATGGAGGAAAAGGGAATACACATAAGAAAACTGCCACTTGTTAAGGACAGGTCGAGATTGACCATAGGTACAAAGGAAGAAAATGACAGGGCCATTGAAGCAATTCATGAGTACATAGAAAAAATATTTTGAGTTATATTTTTCCTGCTTTAAAGTCCAAAATATTTTTATTTTCAATATCCGACATCAGATAGTGGTTAATAGTATCAACAATAGCATCTCTGGGTACCATTCCAATAAATTCTGATTTTACAATGGATATGCCATAACCAGCTGCTTCGGATCTCACGGCCTCAAATATGCGATATATAGGATTTTTCCTGTAATTTACTATATTCATGGATATCTGCACAAGATTTTTTCCCGGCATCCTGAATGCAAGGGACTTCACATATGCAAATCCACCATCCCTTGCCCTTATGGCTGAGGCTATTTTCCTTCCTGCCTGTATATCATCACTATTAAGGTAAATATTGTAGGCAATCAGTAAATCTCTGGCACCTATTATTGTTGCACCGGCTTTTCCGATTTTGGACGGACCGTAATCAGGTACATAATCCCCCTTTCCAATGGCCTTTCTGAGTTCCTCTATCTGAAATTTTTTATTCCTGATATTCTCAAGGTTTTTTCTCTTAGGGTCAAGTGCGGAATTGGCATACATAAATACCGGTATTTTCAGTTCATTCCCAACTTTTTTCCCTATCTCATGTGAAAGTTTTACACAATCCTCCATGGAAGTATCTTCCAGCGGCACAAGGGGCATTACATCAGTAGACCCGAAACGTGGATGTAAACCCTTCTGTACATCCATATCCATATTTTCAGCTGCAGTTTTGATCAGATCAAATGCAAGGTCAACCACATCATTAATGGGACATACAGCAGTAATGACACTCCTGTTGTGGTCATAGTCCATTTCAGAGTCAAGTAATTTAGCACTGGGAATTGATTCTACACATTTCTCCAACAAACCAACCACATCCTTATCCTGTCCGTTACTGAAGTTGGGCACCAGTTCCACAAGTTTCATAGTGTTTAATTATAGAAATGGATATTAAATTATGCAAATTATTTCATTCACAGGCTAAAACATTATGAATAGACCATTGACTGGTTTAGAAAATACCAGGTTCAATTATTAATGGCAAATCCAGATCTGTCCTTTATAAATTTGAGAAATTCCTCACTGTCCAGCAATTTAGTGATTTCAACTATATCTCTGGTGGATGACCTGTCTGATTCAAGAGGTTTCACTATTAACCTTATCCTATTGTATATTTCCAGGGTTGCATGTGATGGTTCATGCTTTCTGAATTCAAGTGACTGGGATCCAAGTAAGTATTCTATAGCTATTATGGATTTCACATTTTTGTTTATTTCCGCCAGTTTCAATGCCGCATTTGTTCCCATGCTCACATGGTCTTCCTGGTTGGCAGATGTTGGTATAGTGTCTGCTGAGTTTGGATGCACCAGTGTTTTGTTTACATTGCACAGGGCAGCGGCAGTATACTGGGGTATCATATATCCCGAATTTAATCCATAGTCCTTTACAAGGAACGGTGGCAGACCGCTTAAGTTCGTGTCCACAATCCTGGCTAACCTGCGTTCTATCATATTTCCAAAATCAGTCATTGCAATTGCTACAAAATCTGAAACCATGGCAACTGGCTCGCCGTGGAAATTTCCGGTAGATATATATTCGTCACCCATCAACAGTGGATTATCGGTGGCCGAGTTTATTTCTGTTGTTAGAACCTTTCTGGAATACTCCAGTGTATCCCATACTGCACCGTAAACCTGAGGCGCACATCTCAATGAATATGCATCCTGTACCTTTTCACTGTTGGCATTTTCCACTATCCTGCTCCCGTGAAGCATAGTTCTGAAAGCCCTTCCAATGGCCTGCTGCCCCTCGTGGGGTCTCGAGGCCAGTGCCCATTCTGTGAAAGCCTTATCTGTTCCTGAAAGACCCTCAAATGATAATACAAATGATCCAAGAGCGCCAGAGACAAGATTCTCTGATCTTTTAATCTCAAGAGCCAGTATTCCACATATTACTGATGTACCATTAATCAGTGCAACCCCTTCCTTTTCAGCGAAACTGTATGGTTTTTTCCCAAGTGCCTTGAATACTGGAGCAGCGTTCTGGATTTTCCCCTTATAGAAAACATCGCCTTCACCCATCATTGCGAGCCCGATATGTGCAAGTGGAGCCAGATCACCACTGGCTCCTACTGAGCCGTACCGTGGAACTACCGGTATTATGTTCTCGTTTATCATGAAAAGTAGGAATCTGATCATATCCTCTGAGACACCTGAATAGCCCTTTACAAGTGTGTTTGCCCTTACGAGCATAACAGATTTTACCGTTTCAATATCCAGTGGTTCACCTATTCCTGAAGAGTGGCTTCTTATGAGGTTAATCTGAAGCTGCACTCTGTTTTTGCTGTCTACATTTATATTCAGAAGTGATCCAAAACCGGTGTTCACTCCATATACTGCCTTACCTGATTCAAGAATTTTCATTAATGATTTTTTGGAATTCCTTATCTGATGATATGCAGAT
>NZ_KI542786.1:0-1235 GCF_000496155.1 Ferroplasma sp. Type II | reverse complement strand
TTCCCTAATTATGGCAGCAACACCCATTCTTGTTGTTGGCCTTATTCCCTTCCATTCAGTGGTGCTCCGTGGATTGTATCCCAGAGCCATTTTGACTCCGATATCCTTCACAAAAGCATCCTTTGTGTTTTTTGAGAAATTCCTGATAAGCGATCCCATGCCGCCCAATATATTTCCACTTCCGGGAAGAACAACGGAATATAATACATTGTTTTCTACGGATTCAGTGAATGCGTGGTCATCCATGTATACCCCATCAATCGCCCTGCCAAGAGGTATCATTGAATCAAGTTTGTCATTTGCCTCACTCTCTAATCCCGGTTCACCTGCCCTGTCCAGTCCAATATGGCTGTGTGGGTCAATGAATGCAGGGGTTACAACGCCCTCCTCAAGAATTTCGCAATCCGGCTTATTCCTGGATACTTCCATTATGCTGTCTCCATCGAAACTTACATAAACATTTTTCTGCACTCCCTTACCATCATAAAGCAAATTCGCCTTCACCGCTTTCATAACATAATATAAGACTATTTAATTTAAATTTAATCCATTGAGCAGTCCAGCAATTCATTAAAATATCTACAAAAGCAGAGTATTATTAACAAAATATAAATATTAAATTATGTCTAACACCGTGTTAAGTAATTTATATTACCATAGTTAAGGGCCTACTACCTAACTCCCCCGTGGCTTTTATGTTCAACCCATAGGTTTTCATCTTTTCTTTTACATTTTTAAATTGATCTTGTATATTTTTTATTTCATAATATAAATTTTTTAAGGCAATTTATAATTTACAGAAATTTACTTACTCTACCAATTATCGTATAACATACGATTTCATGAAAAATAATTAGGCAAAATTATTGAAAAATTATTACTGGTAAAATCATATGGCTGGAAATCCTAATAATATAATAGCCACATATACTATAAAACCTGTTAAACCTCCAATTTTTATAGATATTTTATAATTTTTTGTAATAATATCAAGGATAATTATTAATATAATACTCATTATAACAGAAATTACTAAATTATTAATGGGATCATAATAGTCTGGCAATAAAGTTGCAGGAGCTGAAGAGAGATTAAATAATCTATTAATTATAAAATAGTATCCAGGAAGATAATTTTCAGGAAATAACCATAAACGAAATCGTAGTTCAATGGAAATAATAAATGATATTGATATTGAAAATATAATAGATTTTATTGTAGAAGGGGATCCTCAG
>NZ_KI542785.1:2111-3304 GCF_000496155.1 Ferroplasma sp. Type II | reverse complement strand
AATGAGGGTTTTGAATCGATGACGATTCCCTTGATGCAATATATGAAATTTCAGACGGGGATATGAGAAAGGCCATAAATATCCTGCAGGCCGTAAAATTATCTGGCAAAATTACTGCAACAACAATCTATGAAATATCCGGGGAAATTAACAGGGACGAGTATAAGAATCTTATTAATATGGCCATAGAGGGCAATTTCAACGATGCCAGGAACTATCTTGACAAGATGCTCATAGAATATGGTTTATCAGGAATAGATATAATAAAAGGTATGCACTCATCCATAAGAAGCGAGCAGATTGCATATAAGCAGAAGCTTGAAATCATAATGGCACTGGCCGAGGCTGAGTTCAGGATAGTTGAAGGGGGCACAGACAATATACAGATGGATGCACTTCTGGCCAAATTGTCATATATCGGCAGTGAGATCAACTAGGGCCGGTAGATCAGCGGTAGATCGCTTGCTTCGCAAGCAAGAGGGCTCGGGTTCAAATCCCGACCGGTCCATTTAATCTATTAATCGAATACTTTTTATTGCGCCACTCGTTATCCTCTAATGACCATGCAGCCGAAGTATAGGGAATTCCTTCTGGACGAGGATGTACGAAGATGGTTTGAGAACCTAAAGGCGAAATCCGTATTGACGGCAACCGTGGCATTGAGAAATCTGGGCCATTACTGTGAGCTCACTGAAACAACGCCAAGTGAAATCCTGAGCAAAGCCAGAGCCAGTGAGAAGGATTTTAGGTACGAATTCACAGACTTTGTTAGGAAACTTGAGAAGGAGGGCAAGGCAGGATCATACATTGCGAGATTCAAGAAGGTCATTCTCTCATGGCTGAAGTTTAACGATATCCGTTTGCAGTTAACCGTTAACATAGCAGGGGAAAACGAAACACCAACAATCGTTAACGAGAGGGTGCCAAGCAAGGAAGAACTCGCCAGGATTCTCAGGAAAGCCACTTCAAGAGGCAGGGTTGCCATAGCAATCATGGCATTCTCCGGGCTACGGCCGGAATCTCTTGGCGATTATGAGGGCACTGATGGCCTCAGGCTTGGTGACCTAAAGGAGCTGAAACTGTCAGATGAAATCCAGTTTGACAAAATACCAGCAACGGTGATGGTTAAGAGCAAGCTGAGCAAGGCGAGGCACCAGTATTTCAGCTTCATTGGAGAGGAAGGCACGACATAC
>NZ_KI542785.1:0-1175 GCF_000496155.1 Ferroplasma sp. Type II | reverse complement strand
ACGGTTTCTTCAGAAGAAAACTTGATGCCAACGAGTACAAAGACTGGAAAGGCTTTCCTTTTGCCTACGGGAAGAGAAGAAAAGATGCAGTTCCCTAGTATTTAATCCTATCTTTTGAGGATAAAGCCGCTCTTCTCAATACATATGTATGGAAGATGCCAGAAGAGTCAGTGTTGCAAAACTGAAGGCAAACTTCGCAAAGAAATTCCCGGATCATCTGCTGACCAGGGTACTGCTTTCAGAGCCGGACATTCTTGCCAAAGAAGAATTCCTGGCAAAGGCGCAGACATGGCTTGCTTTCTTCCATGGAGGAAATGAAAATGAGTAAAATGAGAAGAGTGGTTGTGAACGGCAGTGAGCCTGAATATTTTGAAGGCTCCCAGCCTGAAATAGTAAGATATGAGATTGCCAATCCGCAAAAGAAAGGCACTCTTGAGAGATTGCAGGAGACCATAATCGGGAACACGGTAAACCAGTATGAGCTCGAAGACAGGAGACAGATCGCAGCCATCAGGGAGTTCATGGAGCGGAATCCCGACATAAGCTACGTGGAATACGAATCGAATCCTGTATTGAGAATGGATCTAGTGATAACGAGACGTGGCCTCATATTTAAACGCGAAGAAGCCTCAATATCCGCGACGCTGACCCCGAACAGGAGATTCAGGGCGCAGAGGTAATCATGGACGAAGATGCAGCAACCTTCGGATTCCTGATCACCGCCGTTGCCGTATTTGTAACAGGCATGGTATGGCAGAGTCTCTGGTCCTTGCTGCTTGCGATGACAATTTCGGGAAACCTGTTTTACGAGACTATAGGAATAGCAGGCTTTATTTTGGCTTTCATAGGAGCCCTTGTCCTGCTGTACTGTGCTCTCGTACTCCTCGCATACGTCATCATTTTTGCAGTGATATTCGGAATTCCCGCTTGCCTGGTCTACCTTGTTCTGGGCCTGGAATACTCCATAGTTCTCGCAGGGATCATAGGGATCATTGCCCTCGTATACCTGGTAGAAACGCGCACTGTAAAGGTGGAACATTACACAATTACGCTCAATCCTCACAGACGATACATAATAAAAAGGTAGCCGGATATGAATAAATATTTGGAAGACCAGAATAGGGTTATGAGAGAATATGGCTTCTCTGAGCTAATAAATGCAAGAAGGGTGCTTT
>NZ_KI542784.1:2205-4243 GCF_000496155.1 Ferroplasma sp. Type II | reverse complement strand
ATTTAGCAGGTTAAAACAGCTGGAGACAATAGGCCATGACACAAGCAAAGTTGATCTAATAATCATGGGTGGCACATTCACGGCAAGATCCCAGAATTATCAGGAAGAATTCGTTAAGGGATGCATTGATGGGATGAACAAAAAAATATCACCCACCTTGAATGAGGCTATACTGGAAAATGAATTTTCAAAAAGGCGCTGCATAGGCATGACAATTGAAACTAAACCTGACTGGTTCAATGAAAGGGAAATAGATGAGGCATTATCCTATGGAACCACCAAAGTTGAGCTGGGAATACAGGTACTAAATGACAGTATACTGCGCCTGAACAGAAGAGGGCATGGCATAGAAGAGATAGTAAGATCAACTCAAATGGCAAGGGATGCTGGATTTAAGATTTTATACCACCTGATGCCGGGAATGTATGGTTCGTCCTATCGTGAAGACATTAGAAGTTTTGACATGGCCATGTCAGATGACAGATTCAAACCTGACATGCTAAAAATATATCCTACACTGGTAGTAAAAAATACTGCACTTTATGCATACTGGAAGGAAGGAAAATATATTCCCTATGACACTAAAAAAGTTGTGAGAATGGTCACGTACTTTATGAAGAATATGTCACCGTGGGTAAGGGTCATGAGAATGCAGCGAGACATACCTGTAAATTTCATCGAAGCGGGCGTGAAGAGAAGCGACCTGCATAACCTTGTAGACATTGAAATGGAAAACATGGGCATAAAAACCATGGAAATAAGAAGCAGGGAAGTTGGAATAGTAAAGGATTCATACGGAAATGACTATAACCTTATCAGAAGAAATTACAGGGCTTCAGGAGGCGACGAAATATTCCTCTCATTTGAAAATTCAAAAAATGATATTATAGGATACCTAAGGCTCAGGATGCCATCAGACATGGCACACAGAAAGGAGGTTTTATCTTCATCAATTATCCGGGAAATAAAGGTTATGGGGAATATAGTCCCAATAGGAGCTGAATCCGCAGAAAACTGGCAACACCACGGATTCGGGAAAAAGCTTCTGGATGAGGCGGAACGTATATCACTGGAAGAGTATGGAAAAAAACGCATAGTAGTAATCAGTGGGATAGGGGTTAGAAATTATTTCAGGAAATATGGCTATGAAAGGTTAGGGCCATACATGGCCAGGGAACTTAAATAATTATTTCCAGTTTTTCCACTGCTTCAGATAATTTTCTGATAGCCCTCTGAGCTTTGCCACATCCTCTGGAGGCAATATATTGACCCTGCCAAGCATTTTGGCCGTAATAAAGATGCTTGCAGATTTTTCCAGTACCTGGGATGTTACTATTGCCCGTTCCATATCAGTTCCAACTGATACCGCACCATGATTTTTCATTATTGTTGCATTATTTGAACCAAGACCTTCAACAACGTAGTCTGCCAGTTCTATGGTGCCCGTAAGGGCATATTTGGATACATTTACACCATCGCCAAGAAGCATTGCAGTATCCTCGGTTATAGGCGGAATCCGGTCATCAGTAACTGACAGTACTGAAGAGTATATCGAATGGGTATGAACTATGGCCATAACATCATGCCTGTTTTTGTATATTTTATAGTGCATTAACCGCTCACTGGAAGGTTTCATCTTTCCATCTATAATTGTTCCTTCAATATCGGTGATAACCATGTCCTCTGGCAAACTCTTTGAATAATTCGTACCACTGGGGGTTATGACCACATTTCCATCTTCAGTTCTCAGGCTTATGTTGCCCCATGATCCAACTGTGAGGTTACTCTTTAACATTTCCCTGCAGGCATTTAAAACAATATTACGTTCTTTCTCATAAAGCATTTTTATTAATTGCCATTCCCTATAAAATATTTTTTTGTCCTTACTTTTTAACCAGTATTGTATCTATCCCAGGTTCCTTTATTATAAATTTGATATCTGAAATGATTCTGTATTTCTCCGATTTCGTGATTCCCACTATAATGCAATCCGGGTTGTCTGATTTAATATAATTTCCAATCTCCTCCTTTATCCCGG
>NZ_KI542784.1:0-1630 GCF_000496155.1 Ferroplasma sp. Type II | reverse complement strand
CACAGACAAAAATAAACAGTGTATCAAACTTGAAAGGACAACCCGTAAACCGAAATGCCTTTAATGATTCAACCAGGATGAACCACGTCGAATTTAACCAGAATTTATCCTCCTTTTTTGGACACACTAACCTGAAATGGCAAAAAGTTAGTATTCCTAGCAAATATACAATTAAAGCAAAGTCGGTTTTAGCCGAATTCGCAAATGGAAAAAATAATTCTTACACTTATGTTTTGGAGAAAGGTATTCAAGTAAGTAGATATCAAGCCTGGAAAACTGAAGTTATTACTGGTCACGGGTTCAGAGATACGATTAGTACAACAAACAATTCCATAACAATTTATACTGCTATGCATGAAAATAAAAATTCGAAGGATAGGACAAACATTAATTCCCATTTTCTCATAAAGAACGGAAACAGATCGAATCTGGTGAATGTAGATCCTAAAACTTACCACCAATCTTTCAGCTGGGGACAGGCTTGGGTTTTCTATGGATCAACTACTTTTTATGGAGGAATTGGTTTAAGAGATTATGGTATCATGTTAGGCATTATAACGTTGGTCTCAACCACTGCCACGGGAGCACTGTTGTGGAGTAATCCATTTGTTGCTGCGGCAGCAGTCATTTTAGAGGCCGTTACGGTTGCAGGATGGGCAGTGTTCGGAAATGAGCATACCACTACTTGCGGGAGCCAAATTCCCTATGTTGAAATAGATATATCAGAGGGTAAGTGGTGGGATCCATGGGATACTGGAGCCTATGGAGAATTAGGTGCCCATTCCAATCAGATAACACCATTTAATGGAGGAGCGCCTACTTATACAGGATGGAAATATTTCCCGTTCCTCACGACAGTAAATCCTTCGGATACCCTACCATATATTCAAAGTTATATTCCACACTCTAACGTATGGCCCAGCCTTACCCCACCGTGGTGATTAAAAAATGAAAAATATCTCCAATGAAATGAGGAAAATAAACATATATACTACAGTAACTGTAGTTGTTTTTATATTTTTGATCGTGATTGTATTTTCTAGGCTACTGTATCTAAACTCTAAAAGTCAGATAATTTCATATAATTATAACTTTTATACTGGGATTATGCCCGCATTCCTAGTTATGTACTTTGGTGTTGATTCAATATTCTACCTATTATATCGCCGTATAAAAACCAAAGAAGGGCCCTATAGAAAAGTTTTGCTTTCTTGGGCTATGGAATGTATGGTTCCACTCATTTCAATACTATTTTTAATACTATCTGGGGAATCATTAGTGTTAAATTCTCACCTTTTTCTTTATCTTGCTTCAGACATTGTTCCTTTTTTGATTTCGTTGTCAATACCAATAATTTTATGGCGAAAAGATTGAATTAAGCACTCTAAACACTACCAGCTTTATTCTACCTCACTCTATCCATCAGATGTTGTATAAATACATTTAACATTAAGGAAATAAACCCAGAACTTTGTCAACTTTCTCAAGATAAAGAATTAATATCAGCATCTACCTTTTCCTAATGGCAATGTGATGGTGCACGATTGGATTGTTGACTTTCCCTTGCTAGAGAGAGGGGGGCAATAATCACCTCCAGAGTGCCCATTTGACCGAACAAGAGTAGTAACAA
>NZ_KI542783.1:1642-6215 GCF_000496155.1 Ferroplasma sp. Type II | reverse complement strand
TGGAAAAATTCTCCACGCTAATGGAGGAATTGCATCTTTCAAAAGACGATGTTTATTTTATTGCTTTTTCAACTGAAAAAGGAACCGAATACAGATCTAATTCTGAGAATATTAGCCTTAACCACAATCTCCAATTTGAGAGCAGTTTTTCTAGATTAGCGGATAGCCTCTCGAGCATGTTTTCAGATGATACTGAGGATATTTCTGACGTATACTTCGATAACATACCCTGCATACCTAAAACTATGATTCATAAGATAAGGGTATCAAGTACCACTTTTATTACTATTTCTTCGTTCTTAAGAAAGGAATTAGTAGAAAGTATTGTTAAAAGTGGTGGCTTCTATTTATGGAGCACTTTAAACTCAATCTACTACGTTAACAAATCTGAAATTGAATTTTCGGTTGATGCTCTTTCAAACAAATTATTAGAGCGTGTTAGTCTAAGAGCACACCTAGAAGATGGAATAAGTTTTACCGACAGGAAAATAAATGTATCAAGTTCTAACATAGGGTCTATTAACAAGAAAATATTGGTCAAATTTGTGACTAATGGAAAGAAGTTCAAACAGGTTCTCCATCTCGAAGATATAAAATTAAATGAGGGCATAAAACTGGATGCTGAAAAGTATTCTGATAAAATAAGTAATACAATCTCGTACTCATTAAATTTTTATAAAGAAATGCCAAAATCTAAAACGAAGGGGCCAAGAAGCGTAAGGGAATATCTTGCTGCTGACGATATATATATAGAGAGTCCTGACACACAAAAAACCATTGATGAGATGGATGAACAAGAATTTATGGGTCTGTTGAAAAACAACCCTAACACACAAAAAACCATTGATGAGAGGTTACACGCATTTTATATTAGGTATGTTCAACTCCAAACATCGTTACAATCTAATCAGGCATGTATAATAAGAAAAAACTTGACAAAAACCCTTGCAGAAAATATATCAATGTTGAAAGGACTACTACCAAAGAATAATGAATATAAATCAGCTTTTTTAATTCCATTATTTATGACAAGTTCTGAAAATTCGCAAATAAATTGGAATGAAATCGAAAACAATGTAATATCTGATATGAATAGCGGATCAAAAAATAAAAACAATAAGAAAATAGTTTCAGAAATTATACAACTTATTTTAAATATGGGAGTTGTTAATCTCCCACAAGTACCAGATAAAATGTCTATGTCAATGATAACGGGTTATCCAGCTGAAAATAGTGGACATGTAGAAAACTTATTTGGATTAGGAACAAATTCATTTAATAATAGATTGCCTACATCAGGACTTCCTAATGGCAAAATAGATCAGTATACAATATTTGAATTCTCCTTGAGACACGTCCTTGCACCTAAAATTAGTTCTAAATATTCCTCTGCAGTTATGTTTTTATCATTTCCTGGTGCAATTCCATTCATGGACATGGGTAAATTTTTGAAATTAGCTTCTAACGTGGATTCTGATTTGAAGGTAAACAATATCAACCTCACAATAGAGGATGACAATGCGAAGCTCGATAATTTTAAGTTGGATTCCACATATTACATCTATCTTAATGACCCGAAAAAGGATAGTGACATACTGAAATACTTAAAGACAATAATAGATATTGCTATAAAATCAAAATTACATATTATGTTGAGTTTTTCTAATAATATATTTTATCAGTCATGGAAAGAAACTATACTAGTAGAATTGGAAAGTTCAGTATTAAATGGAATGGGGTGGAATAAAATCAGATGCAACAATATATTCGATGTTGAGCATAAGCTTCGATTTTTCCTAAACTCTTCAAAGAGTGAAAAAACAAAATCAACAGATTACGATAATGCATCTGTTGTGATCAAAGATTATATACGAGATAATTTCTCACTTTCTTATTACGTTCATAAACAATTTTTTGGCAGCAACCATGCTCTATTATCCAATCCGGATGATATAGAACTGATGCGAGAATTGATTTATGGAAAACATGGTGGAAAAATGAAAAAAATGGAAGAATTGGGTGAAATAGCTGCCGGTCTATACCGGTTAAATTATAAAAGCAGTGCCAGTGATCGTGGTTGGATGATCCGAGAAAGTTTAGAAGTGCTGGAGAAAATGAAGGCTGAAACAAAGCCCTCTAACTTGGCTGATTTAAAGGAGTTTGTCAGTGGCCATTTATCAAAAAATCTGGAAAGATTACTTAAACGTGAAAAGCCTGATATGAATTTAAAACCTAAAAATGAAGAGATTTTAAATTTTACTGATATTTTATTTTCCCTGATAAATGATGAGTTTAAAGGGAAGATACCATCAGGTATCACAAGAAGTTATTTGATAGATGCATTTGAAATAGAATATATGTTAGCCTCAGACAAAAAATGGAATAAAGAGTGATTAGTATGAATGGAAAATTAAATGAAATTATAAATAAAGGATTGCTTGTAAAAACTGAAAACCTGGATTTAAAAAAGAATCATGGGATATATATCAAAATTGGTATAGTTTCTGAGACTACTGGATTTTTGATATCGAGAAACAATGAACCAACTGAACTTACAAGTGAAAATATGATGGGGGATGAAAGGTGTATAGTGCCGGCACAGAAATGGCGGGCATCTGAAAGAAGTTATCTGCTTTCAGAATTAAGAAAATTGAATGATATTATACCTCCAGAATATTCAAGAAACATGAATAAAACAAGGTCGCCGCTAAAAAACCCTACGAGTCTGCTTTATGGTGACTCCTCTATAGGTTCCGGATTAAATATGGGATCTATAGCCTCAAGATGCTTCTATGACTGGGCATACAGTTTTGAACCTCTCGGTGAGATTTCCACCAGATTAACACACAATACTTTGTCCGAGGATGGTACTATATTGCACACAAGTGAGGGAAAGACAGAATCAAATGCGATATACAACGTGCCATATATAAAACCAGGGGTGAAATTTATTCGATTTGTGACACTTGAAAACTGCTCCTTAGAACTTTTACAACTAGAAATAATGGCAATTGTGGGGGCCACAAGGTATGGGGCTCGCACTGCAATACTGGGTGACAATATCGCAAATCGTATAGTTTCTATCGGATTTTCAAAGGGTGAAAAACCCGTATCCTCGTATACCATACTGTCAAAGTCCTGGGAAAGTGGGAAATACGAGCCGGAACATGATGTCTTACACGCTATGGAAACTTCCTATGAGCCGGGTAATATTCTTTCAGGAGATGATCTAGACTCTCTATTAGAGGAAACAATAAAAATAAAATCTAATAAAGCGGATCTTACATCATTATGTGAAACAATAAATACGAAAATGGAAAATGATTGGCGGGAATTCTGGAAGTGATAATATGAGAATTTTACCAATCAAAATGACTGCAATATCACCAATACAATATTTCTATACTGCTGCTGCAGGTGGTATGCGGAGTTCCAATTTTATTGGGGATATAGCCCTAAAATATGGGTTTTTAAGACAAATGGGTCTTTTTAGCCTCCCAGATCCGGGTAAAAGCCAACCCACATATGATGAAATTAACGATTATCCATTTTGGATAACTGTAGGCATACCTAGGAGTATGGCGTTTGGAAAGGGGGAAGAATCAATTTACATGAAAAATATGATACGGAATACCATGCAGGGTGCTGACTATAACGGTTCTAATGTGCATCCTCTTTTCAAAACTGGTCAATTAATGTATAAAAATTTCTTTTTTGTTCAACCACTTAAACCTGGCAATATATTTTATTCTTATCTTGTATACGATGAAGAATATTTTGGAACTTTTAAATTGCCTGAAATGGTAAGAGTTGGAAACAATAAAACAGGTATTATTAAAATAGATAGAACCAATGATGAATTCAGGAGCGTAATAAATCTTTATACATTCCAAAATATTATGGGGAAATCATTAAGTATACATAAAAATGAGTATTCATCCCATCTTGTTTTACAATATTTCCTTATGGGGTATTATTCATCTAAGGAGGTATTAGAGATTTATGGATGATATAAATTTTTTGATAAAACAATCTTACCTTCCGTCAGCCGGAGACCTAAGGTTATTCCAAAGAGAAATGCAAGAATTTGCCAGTGGAGCTCTTAATAAGAGAATAGCCTTATTATCCGCTCCTACAGGTGCAGGCAAAACTTTTGGCTTTAAAAAAATGATATTAGATGGTTTTATAATGATAATACTACCTAACAACCTTTTATCTAATGAAGTATACGATGATTTCAAAAAAGAAAAGGTTGATATTGCCCTATTAAATTCTCAAAGTCTCAATGAATCTCTTCAGAAATACAAAGATGAGGGTTTCGAAGATATTACCAAAGACAAAGTAATAGAATCTATTATTACCGGAAAAAAAATTGTCATTACAAACCCAGAATTATTTTATTATATAATATTAAACAAATATAAATATAACACAAAATCTGATTCCCTATCAGATTTAATTAAAGATGGATTAAGACTTATTGTAATAGATGAGGTGCACGTCTATTCCAGAGATCAGATAAATATAATTTTAGGTATATTAAAACTTATTAACCCAAATATAAAGATTATGT
>NZ_KI542783.1:0-1592 GCF_000496155.1 Ferroplasma sp. Type II | reverse complement strand
CAATGACAATAAAATTTTGCAGGGCCCCCTAAATATAACAATTCCCAGGGAACATGACATAAATGATTTTATTAAAGATAAGATCTCTTTATTAAAGAGTGGGTTTTGGTTCATTATAGCTGATTCCATCAGAAATATTCAGAGCATATATAATTTATTAATTAAATCAATGGATAAAAATGAAATTAGAATGATAAGTGCATATCATGATCCTACTTATTCTTCATATAAAGAGATGCTTAAAAGCCAACAATTTAGAATAATTATAGGTTCAAATATAATAGAACAGGGAATAAATCCCCCTTCATACTTTTCTAATTATATAATTGAACCGGGACTTGATATTAAAAATTTTATTCAGAGAATTGGAAGAATTGGCCGTAATTCCGATGAAATGAGCAGTGTTTATATAATTTTTAAAAACTCTATTTCCAATACTGAAAATATCAAAAATATAAATACTATCACCGATTTATTTTCCTTTATTGAAAAAAAACTACCCGAAAAAAATGTTTCTTATTCACCTAAGTATATAGGAACATACTCCGCGCTCATTTCTCAGGTCTTTTCACACAATCTTAGGAAAGTTATTCATGAAAACATAAACAACGATAAGGATGGTTGGGGTTTTTCCTCTTGGTATTACAAAACAGAAAGTGTTGTCAAATTTATTCAAAATATTGAATCTGACAAAAAAATTTATTTTGCCACTAAGAAACAAATCCCAGAAATAAAGTCGATAATTGAATGGTGGAAATTATATTATGAGTCCCTAAACACATTTATACCCACAAACGAAAAAATAAAGGGATTTGATGTGGACGACAAAGTCAAATTCTCTTACGATTACATATGGACTAGGAAAAACAAGGTCATTTTAAATGAAGATAATGGTATTGTGATTGTTAAGGGATTTAATGATAAAACAGATTATGAGTTCAATGTATATGTTAAAGGTATACCGTTTAACGGGATGACATTACAATTTAAACAAATCTCACCATATAATGCAAGAACATTTATTATAGAAAAGATCCAAGAATACATAAAAAACAGCTATGTTGAGCAAGAATACAGAAATTTTCTTGAATCTCTGAAAGATATTATTATGGCTACTGCCGATTATGAAAGGTTAAACATAGAGGTGATAGATTGAGCTTTGACATATATAATATAAAGGGAACCGACATAAATTATTATTTTATTTGCAGAAGAAGAGCGTGGATGTCTTTAAAGAGTTTTTACATATTAGATGGGAATCAATTTGTCCAACATGGCCATTATTTGAGCGGCAAAAAAAGGAGGTACGGATATACCAGTGTGAGAATTGGGAGAAATGAAATAGATAATCTAGAAATTACTTTAAACAACGAATATATTGTTCACGAATTTAAACGTGGTAAAAAGGCACTACAGGGGGATATATTTCAGTGTTTACATTATATGAATCTATTAAAAAATAAGGGATTTAAGGTAGATCATGGAGTTATACATCTTTTAGGCACTAAAAATATTAGGATTATAGAACTAGAAAACAATTTGTTGGAAGAATTATATGTTGTGTATGATGAATTGGAAAAACTGAAAAATAT
>NZ_KI542782.1:2412-4751 GCF_000496155.1 Ferroplasma sp. Type II | reverse complement strand
CGATACAAACATGAATTTATAAGGCGAAAATCCAAATATATAGATATAGATTTTNTGAAGTAAATAAAGAACATAGTTATCAAAAAGATGTATTCTTGATAAAAATTATATCCGTAATATTAATGGGTTTATAAGATGGTAAATGTTTCCGCCATTATTCTGGCATCGGGGAAATCCATACGATTCAATTCAAACAAATTGTTATATAAAGTAAATTTAAAACCCATTATCTCATATATTATCGACAATGTTTCCAACTCGAATTTTCAGGAACGCATAATAGTTCTGAGAAATAAAGAAATAGAGAAATATTCCATAGATAAGGGATTCAAAACAGTCTGGAATAAAGATTTTGAAAAAGGGATGTCAACATCTATTGTTCATGGGATAGAGAATATCTCTCCTAACAGTGATGCTGCAATGATAATACCTGGCGATATGCCACTTTTAGATCCCAGTGCCTTGAATAGCCTCATAGAATATTATAAATCCTCCGGGAAAGGAATATCAGGATTTATAAATAATGGAACCATAATAAGCCCCGTCATATTTTCCAGACAATATTTTGAAGAAATTTTTGAACTTAAGGGCGATAAGGGAGCCAAGTCAATAGTCTTAAGGCACAGTAATGATTTTTCAGGTATGGAGATAAGTAGCAACATCCTTATAGATATTGACACCAGGGATGACGCAATACAATTTAGGAAATTTCTAAACCATAAAGATTAAAATAATGTGCCAATATCAAAAAATATGGATATCAGCATAAGGGGAATACAATCACCGAGAATGCCTTTAGAAAATGCATTAGAATATCTCTCCTCGCTTAAGGTTGGCGATAATGAAATTCTGGTGTTTCCTGAAAAATTTATAACAACCAGGGTAAATGAGGATTCCTTGAATAAGATTCTAGAATCAATAAAAATAAAAAATACAATAATTCTAGGAAGCATCTCTTATAATGAAAGGTCTCTTTATAACAGATCATTTTTACTTCATAATGGTGAAATAGCTGGCTGGCAGGACAAGATCAATTTATACAGGGCTGAAAGTTCAAAATACACACCAGGAAATACCATTAAAATATTCGATATTGAGGGCCTGAGAATAGGCATACTTGTTTGTTATGACCTCGATTTTCCTGATTACCCTAGATACTTATTCAGAAACCACTGTGATATAATATTCAATCCTTCACTTATAAGAAGCGACTTCCACAGAGAATGGCATCTATACGTTGAAACAAGGTCTCTGGAAAATAGGATACCTATTATATCAGTAAACTCTATCTCAGATGATTTTCAGGGTGATTCGATAATAGTGTATCCCAGAAGTGAGGAAGGTGGAGTCAGAACAAATACTGTTACTTCGAAAAGTGAAGATATTGTCTCAAGTTTTAATACTTCTTACTATTCCGATGCAAGGGAGCAACGGTTAAACGAGGAAAATTTGATGTCAGGCAAAGTTGTCTTTTCAGAGGCCAAAAATATTAAACAGGAACATAACAATTATTGATTATATTTATATTATAATTTAATATGCAGATGTATGGTTTCAGTTGTTTCAGAATCATTTGTAACCTTTTCTACCATTGTTATATTCATCCTGAGCGCAGGTCTAACATTCTTCATTTTAAGAAAATACATGGCAAAAAAGCAATTGAACTTATTGTACTGGTCTGCCGGGCTTATTGTGTTCACCTTAGCGGTATTGCTCGAAATAATTATGGCAAACAATATATATTCAAGATTTCTTATTGATTCCTATCTATTCCTTGTTGCAGTCCTCGTACAATTCCTTGCGCTGGGTTCCTTTGCACTGTATGGAAATAGGAAATTTCTAAATTATTATTACCTATATTCTATTTTGGCCACAATTTTTCTTATTGTCACACTTATTATCTATCCAATTGGAAATGTAATAGACCATCACATAGTATTCGGCATTCTACCATTAAGTATTGTGATATCATCATCATTTGTTACATTCCCTGCTGCAGTATTTATAATTCTTATTGCTGCAATAAGCTACAAAAAATTCCACAGCAAGAAGCTATTGAGCATTATTGCTGGAGTTATAATAGTCGCCATAGCCGGAACCCTGTATATTGCGGCCATACCTGTCTTTCTTTATTATGCTGAGTTCATAGGCATACTTCTACTATGGATAGGTTTTATGTAACTGTGTTATTGTAAGCACCATACGATTAACTAAATATATGGAAGAATTCGTGAATTTTAACTTTAATTTATTATTTATTGAATAAATGTGGATCTAATCAACCTATAATGGGTATATAAATGGGTGATTCATACTTATTATGCTTGGCAGGGGTGTGG
>NZ_KI542782.1:0-1865 GCF_000496155.1 Ferroplasma sp. Type II | reverse complement strand
ATTTATGTCAAGAATCGTATCCGGGGACATTAAGGATAAACTGCATGAACTTGACAGCATCCTATCAAAGAAATATGTACTTGAACACCCTAAAAAGGAAAGGGACTGGAGAACCTACGAGCAAGAATTTGCACAGAGAATCAAGATGGCGATGGAGGATCTTGATCCATTGATAAATGAAGCTGTTTCAACGATACGGATAGTTCCAAGAGCTGGACATCCACATTCTCTCACCCTGGAACAGAGGGTCAAGCTGTTGATGATCAAGCAGCTTGTGGGTGAATCAAACAGGATGTTTGCAAACATGCTTGCCATATTCTCCATGTTATCAGGAATAGATGTATCATACAAAACCATAGAAAGACTATATTCAGATGAGGAGGTCATAATTGCAGTACACAACCTGCATGTACTCATACTGGGGAAAAAGGATATTACGAATTCCAGTGCAACAGGTGATGGTACAGGTTATTCCCTTACTGTGAAGAAGAACTATGAATCATATGCACAGAAGCTTAAGGATCTTGCCAAGGAGAATCCTAAAACCACTGGGGAAAAGGATGGAAAGAAATCAAAGTCACATAAGAAAAGATTGTTTGCATATTCATTTGCCATAATGGACCTTAAATCAAGGATGTACATTGCCTTCGGTTCATCAATGAAATCTGAGAGGAGTGCTTATGACAGAGCAATGGATCTTCTTTCCTCAATAGGTATAGAAATGGATTCCATACGACTGGACAGGTATTACTCCTCTCCATCATACATGGATAAACTTGGGGAAACAAAGGTATTCGTAATACCGAAGAAGAATTCCACACTGAATGGATCTCTGAAATGGAAAAAAACAATGAAAGATTTTATTGAGAATACCATGCCATACCTGGAAGAGTACCATCAGAGAAGCAATTCTGAATCTGGATTTGCTGCAGACAAGAAGATGCTTGGATGGAATGTAGCACAGAGAAGGGATGACAGAATAGATAATGCACTATTCTGCACCGGCGTGTGGCATAACCTGTTCAATATGGGTAGATTTTAGAATTGTGTCCCACACCCAGTAGAGGGAAATAGTATTTATAATAAAATTAGAGACAGGAATGACATCCTTTATATTTTACTTGGAGGAACCACAAATGTTTCAACTATTCCGGGAATATCTGCGGCCGGGGCATCGCCTGAGCTTACTAAATTAACACCTGTGCTGGATTCTGAAATAATTTTGGCTGGGAAGTGCATGAGCTATGATGTTGTTCCAATGACAGAGGAAGGTATTCCTACACCGTCAATAATAACCAGAGGTGCGAATGAAATCTCAGGTATAGATACCATGATTATTGATTCGGGATTTGTACAGGATCCTGCAATTCCATTTATAAAAACTGGACTGGGGGCTGCCCGTGATGGATCAAAAGAAAAGGCACTGCCAGGTTATGAAAGCGCACTGGCATACGGTAGTTATCTAGGAGCTCTCATAGACAATAAATATAAGTTTATCTTTATAGGAGAGAGTGTCCCTGGAGGTACCACAACAGCCTATACAGTTCTTTCTTCAATTGGAATAAAGGAAATGACCAGCAGTTCCATGAAAACCTCGCCAGACGGCTTAAAAGAGGCTTATGCTAACAAAGCGTTCCTCAGAAAAGCAAGATCAGAGAATTACAGTGAAAATATATCAGAATTCGGAGATTACATGATGGCTATGGCACTGGGAATAAGCAAATCTGTGAAGAAATCCACTCTATTTTATGCCGGTGGAACCCAGATGGCAACGGTTTTCTATCTGGATAGCGTAATAAATAATCCTGTTAACAGATATGTGTTTACAACAGGTTATATAATGAAGGATAAGGAAAAACTAATGA
>NZ_KI542781.1:2456-3481 GCF_000496155.1 Ferroplasma sp. Type II | reverse complement strand
ATTGGTGGCAAACACATAAAAAAATATAGACGTATAGATAAATACGTAGGATCTTATTTTTTCGTTATTAGAATTATAATTATACAACTAATTAATAATGTTATAAATATAAAAGGCACTTCATTTATTGATACTTCATAGATATTGATAGCTGTTGAAATTATTGCAATTATAGCTATCCAATAATATTTGGATTTTTTAAGTTTAATGTTATAATAATT
Organism: Ferroplasma sp. Type II; assembly: GCF_000496155.1. Classification (NCBI taxonomy): domain Archaea; kingdom Methanobacteriati; phylum Thermoplasmatota; class Thermoplasmata; order Thermoplasmatales; family Ferroplasmaceae; genus Ferroplasma; species Ferroplasma sp. Type II. The sequence goes on along the minus strand of NZ_KI542781.1, from coordinate 3,260 downwards.
TGTATTACTCCATCTATAGAGAGAATAAGTCAGCATTAAAAATCCAGTGCCCATTAATAGAGAAATGGCAACATAAATATATCTCAAATTACCCTTAAATAGAATTGTCCCTGCTATTGACATTAAGAAAAGTATTCCGAATAATATCGCTTCACTCCTTATTATCTTTCTATTATTTTTTAACAAGTTGCTGCTACACCCCCTATGCTTAACCCAAATGCATTAACAGCGAAGAAAAATGCCCATCCGGCCAATGGTGTTAATGTACCATAAGAGCCAACAGCTGCTAGTATTGAGAGAACTATTGTTAACGCTGCTAAGACTGTATAGGCTATGGTAAAAATACAGCTAGCTTCATTATAATCTATTGCAATCCCTACTGTTTTATCAATGCCAATATTCTTAATACCATTATTCGTTGATTTTAACATACCATTCATTGCTGATGCAATATATGAATATTCTATGCCAAACCTATCTAATGTCCTATTACCGGAATACATATAATTAAATGATATTAATTTTATACTATTTATTAATTTTTCCATTACATTGCCGTATGTACCCTTATTATCCAGTGTAAATTCATTTCCCAGTAATATTTTAGACGAATTGATAGGAACTATATTGGCATAGACATATGATATATTCTCATTGCCATTCCTGTATATTATATCCCCTATCTCCACCTTATAATGCTTGAATGTATCTGTATATGCAATTGTATACTTTACATTAGAATTATTACAATATTGCAATAAGTAATTTGTACTGTTTGTTGCTATGTAATCGTACTTATAGGAA
>NZ_KI542781.1:0-1383 GCF_000496155.1 Ferroplasma sp. Type II | reverse complement strand
TAATTTACATTTGATTTAAATTATGTATGAAAATAAAATTTCCGGGTCAACCGTAATCATCGACGGAAGCAATGTTGCTCTTTATGGCCTTAAAAACTCACATCAGAAGAAGGCAGTTTTAAACAATATACTTAAGGTCGTTAATAAGTTGAATGAATTAAAGGCTTCCGAAATAATAACAATATGTGATGCAAATATAAGGTATCTTATAGATGATACGGAAAAATTCAACCAGATGGTGGCAAATAGGAAACTTATTATTTCTCCCTCAGGAATAAAGGCTGACACATTCATTCTGGATTATGCCAGAGAAAAAAACTGTCTCATAGTATCCAATGACAAATTCAGGGATTATAGGCATGATAACTGGATTGGGAAAAATATAGACAATATCACACTTGGATTCATTTTTGTTGGTAATGACGTTATGCTGGAACCGGTTAACGGAAATAAAAAGTTAAAAAAGAAAACAATTGAGAAGAAACAATCACATTGGTGGCATTTTTTTAAAAATAAACAGTGACTTCCATCAAACAATTTCAAGATTTTATAACGGGATAATATTATATATATTATTTTAATATTGGTCTGGAGATAGCCTCGTGAATTAGCAACATATATAATGTTCAATAAATAACCATTATGATCGGGGGTATTTTCACCATAAGAGGTGAATCATAATGGAGGTAGGAATTAAAGATCAAATGGTAACAAATTCAATTTTGGAGGCGGAAGGGATATATTTTTCATACGACAACGGCTATGATGTATTTGAAAATATAAACATAGAGGCTGGGCAGGGAAAGTTTATTGCTATTATTGGCCCCTCTGGAATAGGGAAATCAACCCTTTTGAGGATTCTGGGAGGATTTCTGAAACCGGATAGGGGAACTGTCAGACTGCTTGGCAAACCACTCTATGAACCCATACCTGAGGTTGCATTGATTCATCAGTCTATAGTTACATTTCCATGGATGGATGCAAAGGAAAATGTAATGCTGTCAATGAAAACAAAGGACATGTCAAAGAATGAGATGGTAGAAAAAGCCAAGGAATCCCTATCCAGAGTGGGCCTGGATGGCTTTGAGGATCTGTATCCCAAGGAAATGAGTGGAGGAATGCGCCAGAGAGTTGCAATAGCAAGGGCATTTGCAGCAGATCCATATGTTTTTCTTATGGACGAGCCATTTGCACATCTCGATGAGCTCACAGCAGAAGGTCTCAGACAGGATATATACAATATACTTTTTAGCGGTGAAACACCATTAAAATCTGTTATAATGGTTTCCCATAACCTTACAGAGGTACTTGAGCTGGCAGATGAAATATACATCCTTAACAATATACCTGCAACAGTTGTGGGAAAGTAGAGGTCACCATGGC
>NZ_KI542780.1:2293-3627 GCF_000496155.1 Ferroplasma sp. Type II | reverse complement strand
AATATTTACTGAATCATTGACTGACAAACGAAAATATTTTTTATACTGTATACAATATACTTTAAATGTACGATGAAACATGTGTTTTCTGCAGGGAAATTGCAAATAAGGGAAATGCGGCATTTGTCTACGGAAATTCAAACATACTCGCATTTATGGATAATGCACCCATAGAAGAAGGCCATGTTCTTGTAATACCCAGAAACCATTATGAAAATATATATGATGTTGATAAGGATATATACCTTGAACTCCAGCTAGCAGTAAAACGTATAGCAATAGCCATAAAGGAAACGCTGAAAACAGACGGGCTCAATATAGGCCAGAACAATGGCAGAGTTGCAAATCAGATGGTAATGCATTATCATGTACATATAATACCCAGGTATTACAGGAAAAAAATAAACTGGGAAAGGGAAACTGCCCGTATTGATGACCTTGAAATCATTGCGGCCAGGATTAGGGCAGGCGTTAAAGAGGTAGAATTATGAAAAGTCTTGAGGAATTATATAATAGAGCATTGGAATTAAAGAATAAGGGCATGTCCGATAAGGAAATATCAACAGAACTGCATCTTTCTGTAAATACTATAACATGGCTTCTGAGCAAGGATCTTAGGGGAAATCGGATTTCAGATACAAAGATCGGATGGCGCAGCATAGGCGTATATGGAAACAGAATAGAGAAAATAGCAGAGATAATGGGAGATATAATAATGGAAGATGTATCCATGGATAATGTAACATCCATAATGGGAATAACCATAAATGGAATACCCTACGCAACGATGCTGTCAGATCTGCTGGAGAGAGAATTAATCGTCTACAGGCCACACCCATCCAGGAAAGAGGGTATGTTCAGCAGCAACTTTGCCGGTGTAAAGGGTAAAAAAATTGTCATAATAGATGATGTTATCAGTACAGGAGAAACAATGAAACGGACAATAGACGATGTACGGAACCAGGGAGGAGAAGTAATACTATGCGTTGTTCTTGTTTCCAAAATAAGTTCAGACGAGATAAATAATGTTCCGGTCAGGTCACTTATCCGTGCTACTATGGTGGGATAGATATGTACTGGGCAGATGCCTTGGTTGAAAATCTGAAGGGAAAACAGCTTATCTCCACAGGAATATCACCGTCTGGCCCGATTCACGTGGGCAATATGAGAGAAATACTCACTGGTGATATAATTTATAAAGCATCACTTGACAGAAAGTTGGAATCAAGATTCGTATACCTTTGCGATGATCTTGATCCATTAAGGAAGGTCTATCCTTTTCTGGACAACAGTTATTCCCAATATGTAGGCATGCCACTCAGCTATATACCTGC
>NZ_KI542780.1:0-1285 GCF_000496155.1 Ferroplasma sp. Type II | reverse complement strand
CAGGGCAAACAGGCGTAACCTTCAGGCATGAGAGAATTCGCCTTCCCTCTGATATTGTGATTTTCGTTTTCTTTTCTATGAGCCTTGAAAGCAGGAGCCTGAATTATCTGGATGTTGTTCCCATAACAGTTGGTAATAGGGAACTGTACATATCACTGGAGAGCATAGAAGCATTGGATGTTCTCAAAATCAGGGGGATTTCATATCCCAGGATACGTGAATGTGCACATACATGATTATCTGAAATGTTACGGGAATACTTTAAAGCAGGTCTTCATCATATTACACTGATAATGATTGCCATGCGGAACTTAAGTTAAAATTAATGGTTATTCCCACTTTAGGATAGGTTGTTTCAGGGAGATGAAATCTAAAAAATTCAGATATTACTGGAATCGCGTTGAATCCTGTTGCATGGCTATCAAGATATAGAGTCATTACTTTGATTATCCCGGGAAATAGGGTTTGATTGTGAAGACCAGTGAATTTTTCCCACATAAAAATCTTGGGACTCAAATTAATAAAAAATCTCCAATTTTCAATGATATGGATCAGTGGAGTAATTAATTGAATATCCTATATAAAGAAAATAAGAGTAATATAACAAATGTTGTGCATAAAAAGTATAAGACCGTGACTTTACATGATTTATTAGTTTGTTTGCCTGCCCGTACTGTGTTTTGCGGCCTCTTCAGGTCAAGAGATCTGTAGTGCCTATACAACCGATATAAGGTTAAGTTTGTCCGCTATGGCCAGTGTTTCTGGATTCCTGGAATCAAGTTTTTTCCTCACCTCCTTTCCTGATATTATGTACTGTATCCTCACCTGCCTGAGGAGATCATGGACGGATGCCAGTGATGCTGTTTCTGATATGGTCTTTGAGGTTATGGACAGGTGGTTACTCCCATCTCACTATTATACAGAGATGCTGGATATATCTCATAAAGGTGGTGGATGCATTCAGATCATCTGAGACGGGAAAAGAACTCTCTGAGAAACTCATCGAAGAAGAAGTTCTACAGCAGAATGGAAGATCTTGTCTAATGAGATGGATAAAATATTGAGGAAATAGCTGTGTGGATTCGGCTGAGCTAAACAAATACTATCTATTTAATATGTTATATCTATATTTTTTATAAAGCGTTATTATTAATAATATAAAAGAAGCTGAAAGTAATATTATATCAACTGCTAAATAATATATATTAATTTTTTGATGTAAAATAAAATATATAGAAAATATAATACCTAAAATAAATATAAACATCATATCATTAAGTGCAAA
>NZ_KI542779.1:4182-5488 GCF_000496155.1 Ferroplasma sp. Type II | reverse complement strand
CAGATATGGAAGTTTGTGGCAGTAATATAGGCGACGTAATCTATTCATCCCGAAGAGAAAGAATACTGTAATATTGTAACATCGTAATGGAAAGCATGATTAAAGATAAGTGCACCCACACAATAATATTTGGATAACATTGAAAAATAACACTCTGTGATCAAGGAAAATAAAATGAATGTAAAGTCACGCCAATAGATCAAAATATCAATGCTAAAATTTAAAATAGGTCAGGGCATTATATGGTAATGGAAAATTTGAATAAAATCTTATATCTCTTAATTTTTTCACGTGGTAGATCCATGAAGGATAATGAGCCAGTTCCGACAAAAACACATTTACAGAAAGAAATTTTTCTACTACAAAAAATATATCCGTTTGATGAAAAAACAGAGAAATACGATTTTGTCCCTCTTTACTACGGACCTTTTTCAAAAAAGTTGTCCATGGACCTTGATTCTGGTATTAATGCGGGACTCATAACAGATAATTCAGGGATAATGTTAACAGTTCATGGGTTTAAATATGTCTCGGAATTATGGAATTCTACAGATAATGATGAAAAAAGAAAAATAATACAGGTAAAAGAGAAATTTAATCGCATGAATATTCAGGACCTAATAGGATATATATATGACAAATATCCTAAATTTACTAAAAAATCGGCCTTAAAAAAAGAAAATATCGATCAATATTTCAATCAGTTCTGGAGGGAAAATGAACTTTCTGACGAATATTTTGTGCGGATTGTAAGGGAAAGCAGGGAAAATAATGCTTAAAGTTATTATAGACACAAACGTTATCCTTTCAATGCTTTATAGCCATAAATCGGTGAACGTTAGTGCATCTAGAAAAATATATGATCTACTTATATCAGATAGGTTAGATGCATCGTGGTGTGATATATTTTCTGGAGAAACAGTAAGAATAGCAAGTACTGATCCAAAACTGAGTAAGGTTAAAAAACCATATTTTGAAGCAAGATTTACGGAATTACTAAATCATATGAATGACATTTCTATGGATAAAGTGAATAAAACTCGTCTTTCAATAGCTTGGGATCCAAGAGATAAATATAATATAAATGAAAATGATATATATCTTGCAGTCATCGCAGAAATAACCAAATCAAGGTATATATTAACAAAAGATAAGGCATTTATGGATGCATATAATAATAATTTTGATAATAAAATAGCGTTCGCATGTACTCCAGAAAAATTTTTATCATTAGAGAAAACTTTATGATAAATTGAATACCTATTTGTGACTTTACAATCATATGAGCAAGAAAGCTCCGATCTTT
>NZ_KI542779.1:0-3677 GCF_000496155.1 Ferroplasma sp. Type II | reverse complement strand
CCATAATCATTTCAGTGTTCTTGAATTTATCCCAATACATTACTGGCGTATGAATAGACGTCTTAAATCTAATATTTACCAACATTAAACTATCTATAATCAATGCAAGAGATAAATCGGAGATCCTGAAACACTATCCAATCAGAATAATGGCCTGTTTAGTTGATAAAGAGCAAGAAGTCGGTTCGAATATAGAGAGATTTTAAATAGATCAATGCTTTAGAATTATAATGCAAAAAACTTCCAAAGAATTCTATTCAGAGCGAGGAGTTGACTGGCTATCTCATAAAAAGAATAATGAGCGCTCGAAGGAAGAGTTGTCTTATATTGTGCGATTACTGAGAAAAGATTGGAAGATCCTGGATCTGGCATGTGGATATGGCAGACTTACTATTCCTCTGGCCGAGATGGGATACAAGATGGAAGGAATAGACATAACTCCAATATTTATTGAAAAAGCAAAGGAAGAGGCAAAGAAAAAGAATCTCAATATTGAATTCAGAGTCGGGGACATGACAAACTTGCCTTATGATGATAACTCATTTGATGCCGTTATCTGCATGTGGAATGCTTTCAGCGAGCTTGTACTGGAAGATGAACAGGTTGGTGCAATATTAGAAATCTATAGGGTACTCAAGAAAGATGGAATGAGTCGCATTGAAGTGAGGAATCATAGGTCAAGTAAACTGATAGAGGCAAACACGATCGATGGATATAATGCAATGCCAAGTTATAATCATACTAGAGGCAGCATGAAAAAATTAATGGAGCTCTCAGGACTAGAGGATTATAGGGCATTTATTGACGACTTTGGTGGACGAAATAGGCTTTTCCTAGAAATAAGAAAATATTAGCATCCCAAAAGCATCAATATCATTATTTATAAGTAAAAGTCGTTGTTCAATGGAAATACTCAAAGGAGTACCATCCCGCATTTGCCATGCTTGTTGCGAGATTGTGACATCTGGATATTCCATTCATAGTAAGGCCTTAAAGGCAATGAGATCATGATTTCCTACAAGGACGTTAGAAATGTTGTGTTATATATAAATCATCTCTCTTTACCATTCTTTCTAGTTCTTATATAGATATTATAACATAGATAGATGGGTTTAACACAAGGTCGAATTAAACGATAAAAAGATAAAATACATAATTAGGCATGAGGAGGCAAATTTTGATCTTGAAAAATTAATTTGTCAATCAGGTTACAACATAAATAGTGGCAATCACACCATAGGGAAATATTGAATTGTTAAATGGATGAAAACTATGGTATTATATTTTTTATTTTCTTATTATATAGTAAATATATTAGTGAAAAAACTATTATTCCCACGGTATATAACATAATCGTAATATCATAATTTTTCAACATTAAAGCAATTACAGTAGCAATAAAGATATATGAAATTGCAGGCAAAAATAAAAATTTAAATTGTATATTTTCTATATATAAATATGTAGACTTGTTAATTTTGTTCGTATTTAATTTTATTTTATTTTTTCCTGTATTATAATATAACAAATATCCAGCAAATGCAATTACACCCAATATACCAAAATAATTATGCGATATTACAATTTCCATAGCGCCAATGATTCCTGCAATAGACATAGGAATTGAAAATCTTTTCCACTTTGTTAGTTCATCCATTTTACCACCCAGAACTGTTACAAGTTGTTGCCATAGTGGCAGTACTTCCAATAGCTAGACCAAATGCCAGAAGCCACGGAGCAGCCGCCGCACCTAATATAGCCGGGATATACAAGGCTCCGTCGAATACAGCAATCCCTACTGTTTTATTTATCTCTATATTCTTTACACTGTTATTCGTTGATTTCAACATATTACCCATTGCCGATGCAATATACGAATATTCTATGCCAAACCTATCTAATGTCTTATTACTGGAATACATATAATTAAATGATATTAATTTTATGCTATTTATTAATTTTCCCATTACATTGCTATGCATAAATATTTACTGCAAATGTTTATTCCTTAAACTTTTATTAAAATAAACTATTTTATATATAGTCTCAATTAACACCAATCCAAATATTATTGAAAATATGTATCCTAAAATATAATTCTTGATGATAAAGAAAATAATTGAATTAGATAATAATTCTATAGATGCTAATGTGTAACCATAAATCGCGTATTTTCTGACTTTACGAATTTTTTTGAATTCTAAATTTTTATCATTCGCTTTCATATTACCATCCACCAAAACATGCATTTCCTACACCATATTTTAACGTTCTATTGTGTGGGTACACAACTCATACTTTGCCGTATTACACAGTCAAGTTTACAGATCAAACGATTTTCTCACCAGCCTGAAAAACAGGGATATCACGGCAATGTTATAACTGGAAACAGCGATGCTGGTAGCTCCTAGGGAAACATAATATACACTTATTACCAGCTTTTTCACTAGAAGAATTAGGTGCGTTCAAATAAATTTTCAATAACGCCCAATCTTAATATTCATGAAAGCCCCGTTATATTTCCTTTACTGTCAATATCTATTTTCTCCGCTGCCGGATGCCTGGGCAACCCTGGCATTGTCATTATGTTTCCCAGTATGGGTATTATGAATCCCGATCCTCCATTGATAACAATGGAATTTACCTTTACCTTGAAATTTTCAGGCACGTTTAAAAGCGAAGGATTGTCTGAAATAGAAGATTGTGTTTTTGCCATGCACACATAGAATTTTCCGAAGCCGTTATTCTCTGCACGTTTAATATCCATAAGTGCTTCCTTTGAAAATTCAATGTCCCGGGCACCATATACCTTTCTGGCAATTTTTTCAATTTTTACCCTTATTGGATCATTTATGTCATAGGCGTAAGTGATCTTATTTTCACGGATCGATTCAAGCATCTTTTCAGCAAGCTGTATTCCACCTTCCCCACCCCGGGAATATACATTTGAAACGGCATATTTTATTTCTTTAGTATCCAGAATCTCCGTTGTAGCCTTAATTTCCTTATCGGTGTCAACGGGATGTATATTCAACGCAACAACAGGTTCGATTCCGAAATTTTCTATATTTTTTATATGTGCAAACAGGTTTTCAATTCCTGTTTTGAGTGCCGGTACATTTTCCTCATCTATATTTTTGGCACCCCCATGATGCTTCATCGCCCGTATTGTGGCAACTATCACTACAGCGTCCACAGGTAGTTTCGCTTCCCTGGTTACTATATCCATGAATTTTTCAAAACCTAAATCTGAACCGAATCCTGCTTCAGTAACTGTATAATCAAACATGTTAAGCGCAGCATAGTCTCCAAGAATGCTGGATGTTCCATGTGCTATGTTCCCGAACGGCCCAGTGTGTATAATTGCAGGGACATTTTCTACGCTTTGAACAATATTAGGTTTCAGTGCATCTGAAAGCAAAGCCGCCATGGCCCCGTTAGCCTTTATGTCCCTGGCAAACACAGGCCTGTTGTCTGCCGTATACCCTATTATTATATTCCCCAGCCTTTCCTTCAGGTCTTCATATCCCTTTGAGAGCGCCATTATAGCCATTATTTCTGACGCAGCTGTAATGACAAATGAATCACTTGCAAGAATTCCATTGCTCTTTGGTCCATCTCCTACTATTATCGCTCTCAATGATCTGTCATCCATATCCACGGTTCTGGAAACGTTA
>NZ_KI542778.1:0-5502 GCF_000496155.1 Ferroplasma sp. Type II | reverse complement strand
AAATCCATTCCATGGTTAATTATTGGCCTTATTCCGAATTTATCCACAAGAGACATCAGAAACAGTGCGTCATCTTCCTTATGCAGGTGACACATTATTTTGTATTCCCCTCTTATTAATTTAATAAGAAACTCAGTTTTCGGGTCAATCTCATCTATTGTTTTCTTTCCCTTTTCCATCAGGTTGGCTGCCTTTTGTGCCAGTGTGAAATTTTCCCTAATTATGGCAGCAACACCCATTCTTGTTGTTGGCCTTATTCCCTTCCATTCAGTGGTGCTCCGTGGATTGTATCCCAGAGCCATTTTGACTCCGATATCCTTCACAAAAGCATCCTTTGTGTTTTTTGAGAAATTCCTGATCAGCGATCCCATGCCGCCCAATATATTTCCACTTCCGGGAAGAACAACGGAATATAATACATTGTTTTCTACGGATTCAGTGAATGCGTGGTCATCCATGTATACCCCATCAATCGCCCTGCCAAGAGGTATCATTGAATCAAGTTTGTCATTTGCCTCACTCTCTAATCCCGGTTCACCTGCCCTGTCCAGTCCAATATGGCTGTGTGGGTCAATGAATGCAGGGGTTACAACGCCCTCCTCAAGAATTTCGCAATCCGGCTTATTCCTGGATACTTCCATTATGCTGTCTCCATCGAAACTTACATAAACATTTTTCTGCACTCCCTTACCATCATAAAGCAAATTCGCCTTCACCGCTTTCATAACATAATATAAGACTATTTAATTTAAATTTAATCCATTGAGCAGTCCAGCAATTCATTAAAATATCTACAAAAGCGGAGTATTATTAACAAAATATAAATATTAAATTATGTCTAACACCGTGTTAAGTAATTTATATTACCATAGTTAAGGGCCTACTACCTAACTCCCCCGTGGCTTTTATGTTCAACCCATAGGTTTTCATCTTTTCTTTTACATTTTTAAATTGATCTTGTATATTTTTTATTTCATAATATAAATTTTTTAAGGCAATTTATAATTTACAGAAATTTACTTACTCTACCAATTATCGTATAACATACGATTTCATGAAAAATAATTAGGCAAAATTATTGAAAAATTATTACTGGTAAAATCATATGGCTGGAAATCCTAATAATATAATAGCCACATATACTATAAAACCTGTTAAACCTCCAATTTTTATAGATATTTTATAATTTTTTGTAATAATATCAAGGATAATTATTAATATAATACTCATTATAACAGAAATTACTAAATTATTAATGGGATCATAATAGTCTGGCAATAAAGTTGCAGGAGCTGAAGAGAGATTAAATAATCTATTAATTATAAAATAGTATCCAGGAAGATAATTTTCAGGAAATAACCATAAACGAAATCGTAGTTCAATGGAAATAATAAATGATATTGATATTGAAAATATAATAGATTTTATTGTAGAAGGGTTTGGGAGGTATTTTTTGTACACTATAAATAATACGATTGCAAGAAGGGAGAAGAAAATAAGTAAAATACTGTTTTCGTTTATCCAATAATATAAATTATTTATTATATTTAACATTTTTACACCTCATGTTGACACTATATATTCTCTATAACAATTATTGGAATCAGCTGATATCTGGCTATTGACCACTACTGTATTCTTATATACCGTCCATTGATTAATATCTGGAGCATAGGACCATATTTCATTGTGTATATAACCAGTATATGTCCCAGAGCTAAGTGTTATTTTTGTACAAACAGAGCTACGCCAGCTGGTGCCAAAATATCCCTGAAAACATGCGTTTATTTTGCTATAATCATTTCCATGGCTAGCTACACATGACACTTCATGCCAATTCGCATTATCATCTAGGCAATAATAGGCATTATAATCAGTACTGGTTCCATCTACTATAATTTCATTCTCAATATTGTAAATAGGGATGTTAAATGCCGAATTGTCATACAATTTAAATGCTAGAGTTGTTGCACATGGACTCAAAGGCAAGCGCATTGGCTTTATAACTGGATCTATTTTATATATTTGATTTTTATTTAGTTTTATATTATTAAAGTTCAATATTAGCTGATATGAATTGTTATTTATTCTTATTATGCCATTATGAAAAATATCCATTTCCTTATGCCATGATGTTTGTACCCCATTTATCAAAGATGAATTATAGTGATTCGATAAATCGATTGTTCTATAATTTTTGATACTGTTCCCTTCTACAAATTCTATATTGTATATCCCTTCTATATTACTTTTTATTACTATATTTGAGTTAATAGTATTGTTATTAACTGATAATACATTATATACGGTTGCATATTGATTAAATTCACTGAGTATTATAGAGTTGTTCCTGTAAAATACATTATATTCATGAAAATGCAATTGAACATCTGTATTACCTACAACCATATTTATTGACCATTTTATGCCATAACTACGATTATTTATATTTATTTTTAACAAGTTATTATACGATAATATACTATAATTATCTATTTCATAAACATTAAATTTCGGATTTGTAACATTTTTTAAATTATTTTCATTGGTGTTATAATAGCTTATGGAATTTGCGTTTACCGATGGGGTAGATATAAAATTATTAATGGATTCGTTGGTTTGACTCATACCTGTAACAGTGTTAAAACTCATCATTAAAAATATTGCCACCATTAATACGCCTATTACTATCTTTTTATTCGTGATAATATTAATTGATGGTTATATATATAGGTTGTGTACAATATATTGTGTAAATATAAACCCCCTGTTAATAATGATGTGATCATTAAATAACAGGGAGAAATACCTCTTCTGAAATACAAGGAGGTAATAAATTTAACAACCATCTTAACAGAAATGGTGTTTTACTATTTTACATGTAAAATTATAAGCCGTCTCATACTATATTAAAAGCAAGTCGAATGCAGGATATTATTAACAAAATAAAAATTCTGAATTAGAGCTAAGCTGATGTTTAAATGGTTATGAGAATTAATAGAAATTGAGACCTGAACTCAGCAGATAATATTTCTTCCATCTGATAAAATATAAGATTTCTTCTTAATCCATTATCTATTTCACACCAACTCTGCTGTGTTGAATAAATACTTAAGCAACATGTAGTCCGAGTTGCTTCATTTCTTCCTCTTCTGGGATTACTGTCCATTTCATGTAATCGGCCTTATATTTCTTGATAAAGGATACAACAGTATCCAGATCCTCCTCCCTTATCATGACCAGGCCTTTCTCATACCTTACCGAGGGAATTGTTTCCAGCAATCCTTCCCTGTGATAATGGTATTTTGAATAGTTGGAAGGATCATCGTATCCATAGAGTTTTCGCAGCATCCTGTCAACAGAACTCTTCTTTTCCCCGGACTTATAGCTGGCATGGATCTTCAGCAGAATTGCAGTATTCATGAAATATTATAATGGAAGGGCATAAATACCTTTTTGCTATCATACGGCTATGTATAGCCGTATTGAACAGGTGCTGTAAATGTCGAGATGGGGAAAGACTTACAAGGACAAAAGGAACTGGAAGGAATACAACGAGGAACTCGTAATAAGGGGAAAATTCTTCTTTGATTTTGATTTCGTGGATCAGTGGGGCTCTGAACTTGAGAAAATGAATCTTGGTAAGAGGGGATCACCATTCCTCTTCCCGGAATCGTTCATGCAGTTCATGATGATATGGCACCAGTATCTGGATTACCGTGGCCTCGAGGGAATGGCAAGATCACTTGTTAATCTTGGGATAATACCAGAATATGGTGATTATACCACCATATGGCACCGCATACATAATATGGTTCCTGACATTGACATTTCAGGCATTCAGTATGCAGAACTTGGTACCGATGGCACTGGAATGAAGACAAACAATGCAGGTTCTTACAGGATAATGAAATATGGAGATCCAGATGCAAGGCAGAGAAAGCATCTTGTTGTCATTATAACAGCAGATGTGAAGACAAAGAAGATTATAGGGATAGAATCACACATAGAGGGTACTGGATCATCTGAACCAGAAACTGCATCCACTCACATAAAGGAAGCAGTGAAGAAGGGAATAAATGTGAAAACATTCTACGGTGATGGTGCATTTGATGTGAACAATCTCTTCAACCTTATACATTCCATCGGTGCCATACCGGTGATTAAGATCAGGAAGAATGCCTCCACTGACAGGCAAAGGGGATCAAAACACAGAAGAAAGGAGGTAAGAGAATACAGAGAGAAAGGTTACAAACAGTGGGCAGAAGAGAAGCATTACGGAATGAGGTGGCCTGGGACTGAAGGAATATTCTCCGCAGTAAAGAGGAAGTTTGGAGAGAACTGTGTAAGCAGATCTACAGAAGGATTGAAAGCAGAGGGATCCCAGAGATTATGGATATACGACTATATAAACCAGAGGGCAAAGATGGAGGTAAATCAGATGAATTAGAGGCTGAAAAGAAGAATAAAATCAGAGGAAGAGTGAAGAGAGCGGAAATCATGATCTTTGTTCAACAGAGCATATTATTGACGAATATTTAAATACTATAATTTTTAACTTATGATTATTTCCTTATAATAAGCACATTGTATAATAATTTCTATGGTAATTTTTGCTTTTTTCTTTATGTGTATATAATTCTATTAATAGTTACATAATTACACCATACTATGGCGTCTGCGTGGAAAAGTATATAATTATAGATATTATCAGAGCATATGGCAATAGCAGTGCTGGAAACCAGTATAGGGAATATTGAAATTGAATTATTTGAGAAGGATATGCCAATTACAGCAGGCAATTTCAGAAAACTTATTGAACAGGGATTCTATAATAATACTATATTTCACCGGGTTATACCTGATTTCATGATACAGGGTGGTGATCCCACAGGAACTGGAATGGGTGGTCCAGGTTATAAAATAAAGGATGAGTTCACAAAAAACAACAGAAATGACAGAGGAACTATAGCTATGGCAAATGCAGGCCCGAACACTGGGGGGTCACAATTTTTCATAAATGTGGTGAACAACAACTATCTTGACAAAATGCATCCTGTATTCGGAAAGGTTGTGAAAGGGCTTGATGTGGCAGATAAAATAAGCAGGGTAAAGAGGGACAGGAACGACAGGCCTCTTGAAAAGGTTGTAATCAAGAAAGCCACTATAAAATAAAATTATTAACCTCATTTTCTCATTTTTTCCTCAATGACAAAACTATTTTCTTAACATTATCATTTTAATTTTATGAGGTATTTCAGGATAATAGAGATAGAAAATGTCGATATATCATCCGAAATAGCAAAATATAAGTCCACGAAACTTTTGATATCCGATGGAATACGATTAGAAAGGAATATCATGCATCATGATATAAAAATACAGAGAATTCTGACTCCTTATCAACTGGAACGCATAATAATAGATGGAGGCATTGAAAGGTATCTTATATTGATTTCCTCCTCTGTTTTTGACTCCTGGAGCCTTATAGTGATCGATGAA
>NZ_KI542777.1:1582-6807 GCF_000496155.1 Ferroplasma sp. Type II | reverse complement strand
ACTGTATCGTCAGATGTATCTGGAGCTGCTAATTAGAAATATATCCTATAAGGAATTGATACACGGATCTGTACGAAATGATCCGTCAGGGGATCTTATTAGAAATATATCCTATAAGGAATTGATACTGTGTTATTGGTTATTCAGGAAGTGGGAAATCAACCATTAGAAATATATCCTATAAGGAATTGATACACGAATAGAGGAAATCGGTGATTTCAAGACTGAGGATTAGAAATATATCCTATAAGGAATTGATACTACGATATCACCCTATAATTTGACGTAATTCGTTATATTAGAAATATATCCTATAAGGAATTGATACTTGAAACCCTTTTGATTTCCAATAATCAAATTCAAATTAGAAATATATCCTATAAGGAATTGATACGTAAAAACTGTATCGTCAGATGTATCTGGAGCTGCTAATTAGAAATATATCCTATAAGGAATTGATACGATGATCGAGATTCTATTCAAAGGCGGGTTGAGGTAATTAGAAATATATCCTATAAGGAATTGATACGTTCCTGATTGAGAATTCTGATGATGTGGAATCCCAGATTAGAAATATATCCTATAAGGAATTGATACTAGAGGTATTTGTTCATGTATCCTGATTCACCATGATTAGAAATATATCCTATAAGGAATTGATACTACAAATTTGTCAAGAGAAACATGTCATATATGTTATTAGAAATATATCCTATAAGGAATTGATACTAGGGGGTCGTGAAATGACCTCACAATTCCTGAATATTAGAAATATATCCTATAAGGAATTGATACCTGGCGATCGGTGGTGAAATCGCCGAGAAGGTAATATTAGAAATATATCCTATAAGGAATTGATACCTTGATTATTTATCAATGAATATAAATTTTGAAAAGATTAGAAATATATCCTATAAGGAATTGATACCACCTAGAAGATGGAATAAGTTTTACCGGCAGGAAAAATTAGAAATATATCCTATAAGGAATTGATGAGGGTTTCTATAAATTCCAGGTTCGTGCAAATATAAAAATCTTCTTAGTCCCGAGAAATCAGCAATATGGTAAATGTTCACTTATCTAAACAGTTATTACAATTAAGTTTTAATGAGTTTTCAGAAATTGTCAGATATGTATCTTAACATCAATTATTTAGTCTCTTCCATTTTCACAAATATCTTCATACATTTTCATTATTCTATTATACAAACCCACATTTACCTGATATGATAGACTACAACCAGAAACCAATACTTATATTCTGGGAAACCACCAAGGCATGTGGCCTAGCATGCACACACTGTCGCGCCTCATCAATGGAGAACCCACTTCCAGACGAATTAACACATAATGAAGCTACTTTATTTATAAAATCAATTCAGAATTTTGGGAAGCCATACCCTGTTCTCATCCTTACCGGTGGTGATATGATGAGGCGTACTGGTCTAAACAACATTATCGAGACCGCCGAAAAATATGGAATACCCACATCAATAAGCCCAGCTGCCACAGATCTCCTGACACCAGAAAGAATAGATTATTTCAAATCTCACCATATCCTCTCAGCATCCCTGTCCCTGGATGGAGACCGAGATATGCATGACTGGCTTAGGGGTCCCGGTGTTTATGACAAAACCTTAGAACTCATAAACCTGTTTAATTTAAAACGTTTGAAACTCCAGATAAATTCGGTGGTAATGAAGAAGAATTTGGATCAGCTTCCTGAACTCCTAAAGCTTCTTATTGACAATAATGTAAAAACATGGGAAGTATTTTTCCTTATACAGACAGGGAGAGCAATTGATTCTGAGGATTTGACTCCTGAGGAATTCGAAGACATAAATCACTGGCTTCTGTTTGTCATGAATTACGGAATAGTGGTAAGGACAGTTGAATCACCAATCTTCAGGAGAATAATAGACCAGGGAAATGAAAATTATTCAGGGGAACTTTATCACAAACTTATAAGCAAAACTATAGATCTTCTGGGGCTACCGGAATCCAAAAATATACCCTCAAGGGTTTCTAACACTAGGGACGGAAATGGAATAATATTCGTGGCCTATAATGGTGATGTTTACCCCAGTGGTTTTCTTCCCTACAAACTTGGAAATATCAAGGAAAATTCTATAGTCGATATCTACAGGGACAACGAAACCCTCAAATTGTTAAGAAACAGCTCAAATCTTGGTGGGCTATGTGGAGCCTGCGAATGGGGTGATTCCTGTGGCGGTTCCAGGTCAAGGGCATATGCCCGCTATGGCGACATATTTGCACAGGATCCTGCATGCCTTTACTCTGATATCGGGGCACAACATACGTTAAATTATTCAGAGGTTAGTACAGTGATTCATCAACATTATAAATCACAACCGGAATGTCCAGGGAATCCTTAAGATTATCCCTGATTTCCGTAAATTCGCTGTTCCTTATTTCCATTCCATTTTCCATTAGAATTTCATGAAAATTATTATATTCTTTTATTGGAGAAATATATATTATGTCTCCCTTTGAATATTCAATAGATTTCAGAAATTTTACAGTATCCCTTACATGGTCTTTCCCAAATCCAGACATAACTATAAGCCCAACGTTAATTCCTGAATCCTGAATTTTTCCTATAAATTCACGTGCCATTTGAGTGTCCATTTTCTTGTTAAGCATTCTAAGTATACCCGGATTACCACTTTCTATACCAATGTATATCCTCTTTAGCCCCATTTCCCTCATCATTTTGAAATCTGTATTTCTCAATGGTGTGGTAAAGGCATCGGAAAATGCATAAAAGGGCATATGGAATTTTTCCCTGAAATAATCAAAATAATTATACAGCATATCAGAACTCATGGAAACTGCATTAGCATCTCCAAGAAATATCCCGTTCATGGATTCTATTGAATTCTTAAAAAATTCTCCTAACCTTTCAGCCTGTTCCCTAACCATAGAAAATGGCAATGGAGAATATTTTTGATCCTTATAGAGATTGCAGAATGAACATTTGTTCCATGGGCAACCTGCGGATATACGTAAATACAGTGAAAAGTACCGGTCAGGTGGCACTATAGGTATCTTTTCACCATAAATACCAACAAGGCCTGTACCTCTTTTTTTCAGAAACTCGTAGTCCTTTCTATGTTTTTTTAGAAATGGATACTCTGTGGAAACCAGTTCTATATCGCTGTAAAATGAATTTGCTATACCACGTTTCTCCTTTTCATCCAGAAGCCTTGCATTTCTCTTTCCATTAATGTACTTAATTCTATAAAATCATTCATTCTGGTTCTTCTATATGTTCTATCACCCAGGGAATAATAAATCATATCGGAATCCATATTCAGCGACAGTCTTCGCTCACCGATTTCAATCTTTACCACTCCTCTGGCTTCTTCAGCAAACACATGCCATTATTAATGGATTAATTAAATAGTTTTTTCAATTCCTAAATATCATATTTTTTATTATAGTTCCTGGGCGTTATCATATATTTTCCATAGACGTATGTGCTGGAATTGCCTATTACTACCAGCGTGAACATATCTATATTAAAGTTCAGGAAGTTTTCTAATGTTGATATTTCCACTTTTTGGCCATCCCTGTATGCGTTTTTGACGATTCCTACCGGTGTACTTTTATCTCTATATTCCAGCATGATTTCCCTGGCCTTTTTTATAAGTTCGGTTCGCCTTGAACTGACTGGATTGTATAGTGCCGTAACAAAATCCCCACTGCCTGCTGCATGGATCCTTTTTATTATTATATCCACCGGTGTAAGCCTGTCGCTCAGGCTTATGGAGCAGAAATCGTTCATAAAGGGGACACCAAGAAGTGACCCTGCGGAATTCAATGCTGTGATCCCGGGAATAATTTTAACATCAATATCATATTTATGGGCAGCGAGAATCTCAAAAACTATGCCGGCCATGCCGTATATACCAGAATCACCACTGGAAATTATAGATACATTTTTTCCTTGCATGACATAGTTTATCGCCCTGTTAGCCCTTTCCATTTCATCTGTGACAGAACCTGGAACAACGTTCCTGTTTTCAATAAATTTTTCTATTAACTCTATGTATTTGGCATATCCCATTATTATATCTGAATCCTCAAGGCTTTTTATTGCATCCTCTGTAATCTCTCCTCTATTTCCGGGTCCTATCCCTACTAGGTACAGTGTGGACATAACACCCTATAAAAACAGGGATAATATTTTTTGCTATCTTACTGGCTTTTTGCAAGATATCCCATAAAGGTGGATGCTGCTTTTGTTATATGGGTTGAACTCCCAAGATGAGACATGACATATTGTGGAGTATTAGGACTCCAGTGGCCAGGAGACGCAGACCCACTTCCAAGCACTCCTCCAGGTATAATAGCATACATAAACGCATTGAAGATGTAAGTTCCATGAGGACCGGTTATAAGAATGGTAGTTGTCAGGTGGCCCTTAAATGTAATATCACTTGAGTATTTGTTGAACATAGCTGCTACCTTTGCTGGATATGTACTATTTATAAGTGAAAGCCCGTATGACACCAGGGATTCGTTGATGGGCTTATTTCCCACAGTTCCACTCATGGTCTCATTGTACATGTAAAGGGGATAGAAGGTAGATTTATGCCCTGAGGCAGTAAATGTGAAATTTCCCTTAAATAAAAGTCCCGGTTGACCAGTGGTAGAGCTAGAATAAATATCCGCTGGATCTGCAGTATGTAATTCCACATGGCTAGATATATTTGTTGTTGAGTTAATCCCATAATACAGTGCCCAGGAATCTGAGGCTCCTATGGGGCATCCTATCCATGAAAGGAAAAACACTGCTGAACTTCCATTGGAAAGGAGGTCTCCCTGTGATACCTTATAATATTTACCCGCAGTGATTTTTGCTGGAGGAGCGAAAAATGGATTCAATACTGCCAGCACAACTATGACAACTATTATGACTGCCATTATAGCTGTTAATAAAAAATTCCTTGTTTTAAAGAATCCTGTATAGTTCGGTTTATTTTTTTCCTTGTTTTTTCCCCGGATTATTGCTTTTCTTGTTTGCCATTTTAATCTTACAATCAAAAGTCCTTTATCAATTTTTCGCACAGTGCAAATGTATTTTTTAATAACAAACAATATATTATAAAACGCTATTATTTATCATGGCTATCGAAAATAATCTGGCTGAATTTATAAGTGGCGTATCCTATGAGAACATAGGAGAAGACGAAAACAGA
>NZ_KI542777.1:0-1088 GCF_000496155.1 Ferroplasma sp. Type II | reverse complement strand
CCTGGAAATGCCAAGATTATCGGCATGGGCACATCATCTCCAGATTTCTCTGCATTTCTTAATTCACTGTTTATAAGATACATGGATTTCAATGACACATACCTGTCACTGGAACCATTACATCCAAGCGACATGTTCGGCCCATTAATTTCTATTTCCTCCATTTTCAATAAGACTGGAAAGGATTTGATTACAGCTGCTGCTGTGGGCTATGAGATAGGAACAAGGCTGTGTGATTCCACATCACTGAGGGCAAAGGGCTATGACCATGTAAATTTTACTGAAATAGCCATGGCTGCAGCTCTTTCCAAACTGCTTGATTTTAATGAAAACCAGATAATAAATGCAATATCCATAGCACTTGTTCCACATGTGGCACTGAGGCAGCCAAGGGTAGGTGGCCTCACAATGTGGAAGGCAGGGGCTGCAGCAAACAGTGCAAGAAATTCGGTATTTGGTGCACTTGCCACGCTTTATGGCTTCACAGCCCCATCAGAGCCACTGTCAGGGAAAATGGGATTTAAGAACATAGTTGCACCAGATATGGATTTCTCAAAACTTGAGGGTAAAAGGGTCGATGGCATTATGCGTACGTATGTAAAGAAATTTCCAGTTGAATACCATGCCATGGCAGCTGTGGAAGGATCCATGAAGTTAGTCAATGACCTGGATATGAATAACATAGATTCCATTGAAGTTTATACATACGAGGCTGCGGTTTCCATACTTGCAGATAAGGAAAAATGGCATCCCACCAACAAGGAAACAGCTGACCACAGCCTTCCATTCATTATAGCCTCGACATTAGTAAATAAGGATTTCTGGGTAAATAACTACAACGATATAAGAAACAAACAGATTATTGCATTAATGGATAAGATACATATAACCGAACTTAAGGAGTACACAGCACAGTATCCGGAAAAACTTCCCATCAGGCTGGAGGTAAAGTGCAGGGGAAAAACATTAGAAAGCGAGATTGAAATTCCAAAAGGGCATTACAGGAATCCCATGACAGACCGGGAGATAGAATCAAAGTTGTAAGGTTAACAGGAATTACTGACACACTGGAGGATATGTGGACAAGG
>NZ_KI542776.1:0-6522 GCF_000496155.1 Ferroplasma sp. Type II | reverse complement strand
ATGCCATCATTATGAACAAAGCTACTATGACTACAGATATCAACATTATATATCTCTGTTTCATAATATATATATATATATATATATATATATTAATTAAATATTTCCATTCTATTAAATATACTATTTCACTATGTGGAAATTATCTTACAATTCTTGTATAATATAATCCATTTACATGATAAACCTGTTTTCCCTTATATCCACAGTAGGATACCTGAGCACATAAATTTCAATTATGCAGCAAGGGGAAAGAGTGTAACAATAAAACTGGAATGCAAATCAGAGATCTCTGATATCATAGGTAAAACAATGAATATGGAAAGCATGATTAAAGGATTAGTGTACCCACACAATAGTATTTGGAAAACATTGAAAAATGGTACTCCTAGGTCAATAAAAATAAAATATATGTAAAGTCACGGTTATAAGAACTGTATTCGCATAGATATACAGAAACCTTCATATGTTATTATTGGATCAATATGATAATAAAACAATGGGTGGCGTTTAAAGATGAGAAGTCTTGAATTTGGGTCATGTAAAAATTGTGGACATCCCGTAGTTAATTTTAATTCAAAATGGCTTCATCACATAACAAGAAGTAATCTTTTAGGCTTACCGCATTGGCCTGCAGGACATATAATTACAGTGGATTGCAAATGGAAATGTAATTGCAGTATCCCAGAACTTGATCAGGCTAAGCCCTTGAAAACTAAATTGGTATATCTTGGTAGCAGAACAGACAGGTAACACATTTATCAAATGGAAAAGACACACGGTTTATATATAAACCAGTACCTGCAGTAAAAATGGTAAATAATCAGAACTTAATTTCCGCATGATAATCATTATCAGTGTAAGATGATGAACACCTGTTTTAAAGTATTCCCGTAACATTTCAGATAATTATGTATGTGCACATTTACGGATCTGAGGATATGGATGGCCCATGCTTTTGAGAACATCCGATGCTTCTATGCTCCTCGATGATATATACAGTTCCATATTCCAAACTGCCATTGGAACAACATCTAGATAATTCAGGCTCCTGCTTTCAAGGCTCATAGAAAAGAAAGTGAAAATCAAAATATCAAAGGGAAGACGAATTCTCTCATACCTGAAGGTTACGCCTGTTCGCCTTGGGTCAGGGGTTGTGTCATGATCAGGTCAGAATCAGAACAGGCAATGGATCTCCTCAATCAGATGAACATTCCATACCCGGAGAGAATCCTGGATGGTGCACGGACAAAAAAGAGTTAAATCCGACAGAGAAGGCAATGTTATATTGTTTGAGCATGCATTCTCACAAAAATTAAACTGCGGAACTCAAGTCAGAATATATTCTTTTTGGATATCAGGGCTATAACAACGGTAAATACCACTACAGATGATACGGTCACGGCAAAAATAATAAACGGATTAATCCCAACTCTCATCATGGAGAATATACCAGTTAAACCGTATAGGGATGACCCTGCGATAGACATTGCTTTGCCCCTAAGATAGATACGCCCAAATTTTGTTTTCAATCTTCTGGAGAGAACTGAAATATAAATTATCACAGGTGCAACATAATCTGTATCTTCAATACCGATGTTAAGGCTATTCTTGAACGTATTTATGTAGGCAATTTCTTTATTCCCAGAATAGATGGAAAAATTAATTTTTTGCTTTTTAAAGTTTTTTATTCCATTTTTATCCACACTGAAGTGCGTTCCACGGTAGTCCATAATTGAATTTTTTTGAAGATATCCTTCCTCTATGAAATTATGGCTTATAATATACCTGCCTTCTTTATATTCCAGTGTTATGTTATCACTTCCTTCTACAGTTATATACTTACCATTCTGGGATTTGACAATCTCCACGGCATACCCGTTAGGACCTGTAATTTTGTTGTTCAAATAAACATAGATTGTTTTAGCCATTTATAATAATTTATTGGATAAAAGTACATAAATTTATTGAATGCCATTTATATATTCACTGGACCAAAAATCCATGTTTCAGCGGGTCTGATGGATCAACCACTATTTTGCATAGCTGTGTTACCCATGCCCTTCCAGTAATTTCAGGTACTATGACAATGTTGCCATTTACAGTTTCTGAGGATATTATCTTACATGAAAATTTTGTCCTTATAATTGATTCATTCACATACTGTCCGTCCAGGGCGAGTTTACCCTCATGCACGAGCAGGGCAGCCCTTGCAGCGGTTCCCGTGCCGCATGGGGACCTGTCATAACTGTTCACGGAGAATGTAACAATTGCACGGTAATCATGCTTACTGTCAGTGATCATAGCCAGTGGATAGAAGTTTTTCTTATTGTCAGGATATATTTCTTTCAATATTTCATAGGATTTTGCCCTTATGACCTTTCCATAAGCCAGCAATTTGTCTATGTTTTCAGGTTCCACATCAACCCCTAAATCATCAGAATTTACAATAGCATAGAAATTTCCACCGTATGAAAGATTTACTTTTACTGGTTTCCCGTTTATGTCTATATCTATCTGTTTGACAAAGTATGATTTTACATCTATTATTGAAACTGATACCGGTTCTCCATTTTCTATTTTTACCCTTGCCTTTACGGTTCCTGCCACTGTGTCATATATGATTGTTTTTTCATTGCCTTCAAATGGAACATATCCCAGTGCAACCAGTGCCATACTCACACCAATTGTGGCATGGCCGCACATATCCAGATAGGATTCTGTAGTAGGGAAAATAATAGTATAATCACTTTCCGTGTTTACTGGTGGAAGCAATATGGCACCAAACTGATCCTTATGCCCCCTTGGTTCCAGAAGCAGGGTTTTCCTTATGTAATCATAATGTTCAATGAAATACTTTCTTACAGAAAGTGCATCCTTTAAATTTCTTGGTATATTATTCCAGAACATAATTCTTGTGGGTTCGCCTTCCGTATGTGTGTCTATAACATCTATTGTAAGTTCGGATTTAAAGCTCATAATGTAGAATTGTCTGGGCCATAAATAGTTTGGGATAAAAAAATAATAAAATAAAAACAGTTTATTTTATTTCCTTATTGAGTATGTACATAGCCGCTTCCTTTAACACCTTTGCCCCTGTGTAAAGTACACTCTCGTCCACATCAAATGTTGGAGAATGGTTAGCGGAATTTATTCCCTTTTGAATATTTCCGCCTCCAAGAATGTAATAGGCTCCTGGAACTTTCTGAAGAAAATACGCAAAGTCCTCCCCACCCATATTGGGCTTTGGATGCACGATATGATCCTTTCCAACTAATTTTTCAGCTGCCTGTTCTATATCCCTGGCTATATTCTCGTTATTTATAAGCACGGGATATCCCTTTATGTATTCATATTCGTATTCAATGCCATAAATAGATTTCAGGCCTTCCAGTATGTCTCTAATTCTTTTTATTATCTTTTCCTGAACCTCTACGCTGAAGGTTCTGACAGTTCCGGCAAGTTCAGAATGTGCTGCTATTATGTTATATCTGTAGCCTGCATTCACTGTTCCGGTAGTTATTACTGCCGGTTCCTGTGGATCAATTTCCCTTGAAACAATGGTATTCAGCATTTCAATAAGATGTGCAGTTATATATACCGCATCTACAGAATCCTGTGGTGCGGACCCATGGCCACCCTTCCCATGTATTTTTATATAAAATTCGTCTGCATTTGCCATCATGTCCTTATAATATATGGCTACCATCCCTGCGGGGAATAAACCCCAGATGTGCTGCCCTATTATGAAATCAACATTATCCAGTGCACCGTTTTTTATCATCTCAATGGCACCGCCGGGTGGCAGTTCCTCAGCAGGCTGGAAAATCAATCTTATGTTTCCCTTTAACTTTTCTTTTTCTTCTATCATCATTTTTGCTGCACCAAGAAGCATTGCCATATGGGTATCATGCCCGCACGCATGCATGACTCCCTCGTTTCTGGATATATAACCGGTCTGGTTTTCTTCAGTAACAGGCAGAGCATCCATATCTGCCCTTATTGCAACGGTTTTTTTCCCGTTTCCCTTTATATCAGCTATTATACCAGTTTCAGTAATTCTTTTAGGTTCTAAGCCCATAATTTTTAATTCCTCTTCTATCCTGTCGGCTGTTCTGTATTCCTTGAAGCTCAGTTCAGGGTTTTCATGGAAATATTCCCTCATTTTAATAATGTACTCTTCCGTATCCATAGAGAAACATTCTACAGGTATATATTAATTATTTTCTCTGAAAACTTAGTATCTGTCTCACAGAAACAAAAATTTCAATACAGTTAATAAAAGTTAATATATAAGATAAAAATGCAAACTTCATGGATCGACTTGCCATGATGGATTACCTTATAGGTGCCATAGCGATTATACTGGTAATTTACACTGCAATATCGAATATATATTTTTCATTCAAGTATTTCACATACTATGCAGTATTGCCTACAATAATAATATTAATACCACTGTACATTTTGCACAGGCACATCTACAAATTAAGAAATGCAAATTAAATATAAAAATTTAAAATAATAAAATTATGATAGGTGTTTCTCGAATTCCGGATGTTCAGCTATTGTGCTCTTTGTCATTTTTTTGGTAAATATTACGAATAGCACTGCCAGAAATGCCGGGATAATTACAGCTATGAGTGATGTTTTCTTAAATCCTCCCGGGAGTAATGCCTCATATAATGGCCCGCCAATCATCGTTCCTATATTAAATATGAAAAACAGAAATCCTGAAATAGTACCAACTATCCTGTCCTCTACTGAATCCTGCCCCAGTGCCACAAGAAGATCCACATACACACCCCATCCAGATCAGAATATGAATGTGGATACAACCAGCCCTGCAAATGTTGTAAACAGGAAAAACATTCCAGCCGAGCCTATGGCAATAAGAAGCGATGTTATTATTACCATGTACTTTCTTCCTACCTTGTCTGCAATAAAACCGATGGGAAAAGCCATTATAAATCCACCTGCCCCTGCCATTGACGCTATTATTGCCGCATTTCCATTTGATATAAGAAGCCCCTTTATCAGATAATCAGAAAAATATCCAAGGTATCCTGCAAATAACGTTATTCCAAAGAAGAAAATAGATATGGACAGGAGTATAATGTTTCTGTTGAACACGTTCTTTATATTCAGTTTTGTTGTTGGTTTTTCCTTTTTATATGTGACAGGTATTATCATTATTACCAGCATCAGGATAATTATTGCAAGGGCACCTGATATTTCAAAGGGAAGCCTGAATGCAGGAAGGAAAGGCTCTATAAGATAAGGACTGGCAAACAGCCCTACAGAGAAGAAAGTAGCCCATACAGATACTGCCTTTCCCCTTGTTTCATAGAATATATCCCCTAAAAGTGCAACTCCAGCCGGCTGGAATATGCCAACGCCCACTCCCACACCCAGCCTTGCTATAAACAGTTCTGGTGTTGTATTAACAAATCCTGTCATTACAGTAAAAGCAGAGAATACCAGCACAGAAAGTATTACGGTATTCTTTACCGAATACCTGTCAAACAGGTACCCACCAACCAGGCTGAATATGGCTATGCCGATGGCGTATCCAGTCAGTATCAGACCTATGGAAAGATATGTGGGCCCTGTTAATGCAGGTACAATATAGGTAGAACCGAATGAATAAATCTCACCGTCAAATCCCTCCAGAAATGCAGGTAAACATATGGCGTCAAAATCCGATTAGATCTTGATTGATGCAACCCATGCTTTTAATTCTTTTGCTGGCACTTCGACATTCACTTCCATCAACTTCACCAGAGCTTCTAGAACCGGTTTTCTTTCCCTGTCTTTCCCTATGATAGGTTCGCATGGATTCGGGCGTATGAGCTTTCTTGCTTCATTCATCTCCTTTTTTGTGACGGATGTGAATTCTTTAAGAAAATCGATCTTTGAAAGAATATTCTCTGTGTAATGCTTATTCTCCATATTGGAAAGAACTGCCGTAAGTGCACCAAACCTTGCCATCTCCCTTGCTGTCTGTGATCTTCCTGTCCGCCTGCGGATATGCATTCTTGACCATCTGTGCCCTATCTCTTCAATTCCATTGTGCCTCACGACGTTTATTTTATTTCCTTTTTTTCCTGTTACAGGTGATAGAAGTTCTTTTCTATGGTCATCTATACGTCTGTTGAATATTTTGGATATCCTCATGAGTTCACCACCGGTGGATTCACCTTCCTCCATTATGGCAGAGAGTGCCCTGTTCAGTTCGATCCCAATGGTTTCAATGTCGGGGATTTCTTTCATCTCTTTTGAATTCATTTCTCTTGATACACCCAGTGCTTTCCTCACATTTTCAAACCATTCCCATACCCTCACAATAATCCGGTATTTTTCAAGCACATCCGGTTCATGAGTGATCCCCCTCACAGCGGAATATAGATCCATCACAGGTTTCACGATCATCATATGTGATGCATTCCACCTGATGATTGATTCAAGCATATCCTCAATCTCCATACACCTCTTCATCACCTCAAAATATGGCAATACGAA
>NZ_KI542775.1:0-3483 GCF_000496155.1 Ferroplasma sp. Type II | reverse complement strand
ACAATGTTACCTATGAATCGAAGAAGTGTTATGGTGTTGTCAGGAATCAACTAAAGAGTAAAATGGACGATACCCTCCGTTTTGTTATTGACCGATCTGTCGAACCTACCAATAACAGGGTAGAGAGGGCAATAAGATCCATAGTCACATACAGGAATGTATTCATCGGATCGCGATCAGAGGGGGTAACTATTCGCCAGTTGTATATCTACCTCTGTATATTGATTCGGGATACAACTATAATGTCGCAATTATGGGAATGGGAGGGTCAAGTAATGCACAGTATCCCTAATTAAATAATCGACTCCCTGTCTATCCACAAAAAAGTAGGACTTACTTTTGGGTATAAATGGGGCTGACCGGATTTGAACCGGTGACCTCCCGGTTATCAGCCGGGTGCTCCAACCAAGCTAAGCTACAGCCCCGTGAGACCCTTATTCTTAGAAATTAAATAAATATTTCTATGTATTCCTATCTATTTTCCTTATCTGTTCAAGGTCGGTGCATACCTCGCATATATCGCTGGGAGTAGGCGCACCACATGTTCTGCAGGAGTTCAATTTCATATTTTCATTAACATAACTATCTCTTATGGCTGGCCTCGTTTCATCAAAAAACTTCACTATAGCAAATTTGGTTCCAGGAGTTTCCTTTTCAAGCTTTTCTATAATATCCCTGAATGAATTTCTCTGTGCCATGCTGTAGTAAGGGCACCAGCTAGAGTCAAAGTCTATGCCACTTAATATTGCATAAAGCACAACCTCTTTTTCAGGTATTTTCCTTAATGGCAGTATTCTTGGCACCAAACCCTCCCTTGTATAGGAATGGGGTGCCATTCTTGCATATCGTGCAACATCTCCCTTTGCAATATTCATCAGAATTGACTGTGCATAGTCATCAAGGTTAATTCCCAGAGCGACATAATCTGATCCATTATATTCTGAAATTCTGTTCATGAGCTGCCTTCTCATGGGGCCACAGTGTGAACATGAAATAGTTTTTCTGTCAATTTTCATTATTTCATCCAGGGTATATCCGTAATTTTCCTTGTATGATATCACCTCATGCTTTATTCCCAAAGTTTTGCTTAATTTTTCAGCTTTTTCCAGTCCCGAACTTCTGTATCCTTCTATGCCCTCATCCACAGTGAATGCAGTAAGCTCTAAATTTCTTCTTTCTGATAATATCTTGTGCATTAGAAACAGTGTTACGGAACTGTCCTTGCCGCCAGAAATAGCAACGGAAATTTTTACCTTTCCTTTACTGAAATCTATCTGTCCCCGTATCTCACGTTTCACTCTTTTTTCTACGTATTCCATAAAGTGTTTTTTACATAGTGCGGAACCGTTGTATTTTACCTCATATATAGCAGTGGTGCCGCATATTGAACATTCCATTGATATATAATTGCTTAGAGGTATTAATATTATATCGAACTGTTTCTTGCAACATTATTAATAAAAAGTATTCGATTACTGGTTATGGATGCACTGATAACAGCAGCCGGGCTTGGAACCCGTGCCAATCTTCCTAATGGCATGCGAAAAGAAATGCTTCCGGTTTACGCAGCGAGGCACGGCAAAATAGTTCTGAGGCCCATTCTTGAATGTATAATACATAATCTCTCACTATCTGGTGCTGACAGATTTTTTGTTGTCCTTGACAAAAATGACATTCATACAGCGGATTATCTGTCAACTCTGGGAATGAAAATCGAATACATATACCAGAAAAAGCCAGAGGGATACGGCAAAGCAGTGGCACTTGCAGAGGAATACATAAAAGATGATTTTATACTCAATGCCGGGGACGGTCTCATAATGGACATGGGCAAAACAAAGAAAATGATAGATCTTTTCAAATCAACTGGGAAAACCATGCTAAGTGTAATGTCTGTTCCAAATCCTGAAAGATATGGTGTTGCAAATATAACGAATGGACTTGTTAAAAAAGTTGTTGAAAAGCCTAAACATCCAGAGTCAAAATATGCACTTGCTGCCTTTTATGTTTTTAAAAGGGATGTAATGAACCGTATTGCTGGCCCAGAATTAACCCCTGCAATAAATCAGCACATTATAAACGGAAATGAAGTCCTGCCATTTAAAATAAGGAGAAGTGACTGGGCAAGCATTGGAAACAGCGATGATTACTATAAAGTCCTTAGAAGGACATACAATTTCTGTACCAGAATCATCTCCAGTTAGTTGAGGGCTTTATTACATTTTTCAGCCCATAAACCATGTTGATGTTTTTTCTGACATCGCTGATCATTACCGGCATCTCCTCCTCTAATGACCTTTGTCTTCTGTATCCAATATCCCTTAAATTCTGGTTAACAGGATTATAATAATGGTCTTCCATCTCCACTCTCGGATTAGGAACATGATCTATGCTTACGCTCTTTCCATAGATAGTTTCATAGTGGCTTTTAACTGTTTCGGCAAGATAATTCAATGGGTAATACTCATCAAACTGGTTATACACTTTATATTCCCTTTCTGCAGGATGGTCTAGTATAAGGTTAAGGCATTCAACACTATCCTGCAATGACAGGAATGCACGCTTCTGGTCGCCCTTTCCATATACCGTCAATGGATACCCTATCACGGCCTGGGATATGAACCTGTTAAGCACTGTTCCGTATACCTGGTCAATATCAAATCTTGTAAAAAGTTTGTATTTTGTGATTTCCTCTGTTCTTGTACCATAGACGACTCCCTGCATCACATCGCTGACGTTTAAATTCCATATGCGGTTTGCCAGCATTAAGTTATATGTATCAAAAACTTTTGAGAGATGGTACCAGGATTGGCCCATCCTGGGAAAAGGAAGGGTATCATTTCTCCCGTTATATGACAGGTTTAAAAATCCTTCAGGTATATCTATATTTGGTGTTCCATATTCCCCCATGGAACCAAGTTTTACGATATGTATATCCCTGTTAAGATCCTTTACCGCATACATTATGTTCATTGTGCTTTCAATGTTCTTGTCCAGTGTTTCTGTTGCAGTTTTGAGTGAAATCATTGAATATGGTGCTGATCGCTGCTCTGCCAGGTGCACTATAGCATCTGGCTTGGAATCACGTATTATGTCATAAACAAACTTTGAATTGCTGACATCACCCTTATAAAATTTTATGGCATTATTTAGTTTCTTGTTTCTTGTGGCAAAGGAATTTATTTTTATTGCGGATTTTGAACCCACATTTTTTACCCTGTTTCTTGTGTAAAAATTATCGGCACCGTATACTTCGTATCCCCGATCAAGTAGCCTCAGGGCCAGGGGAAAACCTATGTATCCGTCAATGCCAAGTATCAGTACTTTCATTTTTGACTCATATAAAAATCCTATAATATTTTTTGCTTTTTCATTCTTTTTATAGCTTTATCGCATACTCTACATACCGTTTAGGCGATCTGGTAAAAAAATTCAATTTATATATATAATTACTATACAGTAATATGACATTTATTGCTGATT
>NZ_KI542774.1:2808-4537 GCF_000496155.1 Ferroplasma sp. Type II | reverse complement strand
TCTCTCTTGCCCTAGTTTTTTCATTGTTTATAGAATAAGAAACCTGAATAGCCATATATGTATTTTTATTTTTGACGACAAAATCAACCTCTCTATTGTTTTCATTCCAGTAATAGAAATGAAATTGAGGATTATTTTTTGAAATGGCAAACAATGTTGCAGCTACTGTATTTTCAAGAAGTCGCCCTTTTATTTCTACCGGATTTATTCCCAGGAAGTAGGGAAATGAATTATCTATTGTATATACTTTTTTGGGGCTATTGTTTTGGCCTTTTATTGAGAATGAAAACCTGTCAAGAAAAAATAGGAGATACCCCTTCTCTAAATACAATGAATAATTATATATGGTTTTTACAGGCATGGAAAGGAATTTTGAAATACTGTTAAATGTTATTTTTGATCCTATACTTGTGATATAAAATTTTGCCAGTTTTATAATCGCGTCGGGTTCATGTATATTAAATCTCTGGATGACGTCCTTCAATATTATAGTATTAAAATAACTGTCTGCAAGTTCCTGCTTATTATTGGATAGCACAATTGCGGGGAATCCCCCATACTTCAGATATTCAGTAATCGACCCATTCTCTTTAAACTTAGTAAATTCTGTATAATTTAATGGATGTACGTAAATTACTACATGTCTCCCAGATAGAAGCGTTGAATACTCGGAATCCAACAATTTTGATGATGAGCCGGTGATTATAAATTTCGCCTCATCCCTTTCTGATATCCCCCTGACAAATCTCTCCCACCCAGGCACTTCCTGGGCCTCGTCAAGAATTACAATTGCCGGTTTATCGGGGTTAATTTTTTCCCTGTAAACGTTGTATATATCAAGCAATAAGTTGTAATCCCTTTCTATTAGCCTTTCATCTTCGAGGTTTATTACAAGTACTTGAGTTTTTGAAAATGACTTTTTAATAAGGGCCTCTGCAATCTGCTTTGATATGAATGATTTGCCTGACCTTCTGATTCCAGTTTCTATGATAATTTTTATTTGATTGTCATCGAATAGATCAATAATTTTATCATCATAAAAATTTCGGTTTATACCAGTGTATATATTATGGTTCCAAAAATTCCACGAATACAATATTTTGAGAATATTTTCTCTATCCATTATTTTATGTATTGCATTTTAACTATTAAATTTTATGTATCATGTTACAAATTAATTTTTATTTGTATCCTGCTACAAATTCATCGGAAAATCAAGATAATTGAAAGTATGTTATATAAGTTGGCAATTAACTCTGTTTTAAATACATGGTTAAGCCAAATTATCATATACACCGGTACAAAAGAGCAAGATATTCCATTCATCAGAAATGATTAATTAGGCATTGAAGAATTATCCATAATGAATTCTATTGAAAAAATTACAGTACCTATAGAGATCAGAGCACTCAAAACTGCTAATATATACCATATTTCTGGAGATTATAACTATATCGTAGATACTGGAATGTCTGAAAATGGATACAGGCAGATAAAAAATACAATAGACCTTTCAAAGATTGATATGTGCATAATCACTCATCTCCATATAGACCATATAGGTGGTGCACTTTATCTGGAGAAATACAATAAAATTCCCATATATATCTCTAAAAACGATTATGACACAATTAAATACATCACAGATAATAGACAGGAGTATTTTACTAACTATAAAAATTTGATGATTTCAAACGGTGTGCCAGAAGAATTATTTCACGATATAACT
>NZ_KI542774.1:0-2517 GCF_000496155.1 Ferroplasma sp. Type II | reverse complement strand
CATATATGTGAAATATATGTAACAGAAATATTTTTATTGGTAAAAACAATAGAGTTATGATTAAAATGGATGACCCAGTGAAAATTGCAAAAATGGATAGTGAGAATAGAAAAAAGGCAATGCAGGAAGTGTTTAACGAAATGTTCAAACGCAGTGATGAGGAGAAAGTTGACTTAATCAAAAACTTCATAACCGGAATTAGAGCGGTTGATGATAGTGCATATATCGGGCTGTGCACCACGAATCTGGATTTAGCAGCTGGAATGGGTGAAAATGAATTGAAAGCCTTTGTAGGAATCCGTATGAAAGCAAATTCTGAGCTCCCGCCAGATCTTAAGGCAAGAGACATGAAAATGCTCCAGGCTGCAATGGGGAAAGTTCCTGCCTCTGTATCAGGTAAAATATCAAAGTTTATGCAACAATAATTCGTTGATATTTTTATAAAATATATTTGAGAAGTTTCAATTTATTGGAAAATAGCCCCTGATGTTCATGGAAGAACATCTCTCAGGCAATTCAATTATTCAGTGGCTATTGGTACAATATGATATTAATTAACTATTTTACAAAATCTTTAAACCGATGAAATCATTATCATATGTCTTATAAATAAGTATATACGATTCATGAATATATATGACGACGTAAGACTATAAACAACCCGGCCTTTAATGGGCTCCGGATATAGCATATTGCGAGTCACATTGCAATGACCATCCGATCAGGGGCTGGGCTTAGAATTCCCCGTGGGTCAGGAAATTATGAAACGTGATTAATATCCGTTAAACCGGGGAAAAGTTTCAATACTATTAAAAGATAAAATTATTCCAGGATCATATCACCTGATTTGCTATGAGTCGGTAAAGCATTTTTAATTTTTGAATTGCATCCCTAGATTCCCGTATACCGTACAACTCCAGCATCTCATCTGGGTCTTTGTATAGGAGATATACATCATTGTTCGTTGAGTATATTAGAAGTTTCGATGGAAGTTCTATTCCAATTTCTGGGTTTTCTTTCATAAGTAGTGTTCCTGTTACGGGAGAACCGAAGATAATTACGGTTTCATTTTCCATATTTAAACCGACCTCTTTTGCATTCCTCCTGTGGTCTATAATTGAAAACACAGTGACTCCCTTTGACTTAAGAAAATCAACCACTAAATTGACAGTGTCTTCAAATCCGTGAGTACTCTTGCATTTAATCAACATATTGCTTTATTAATATATGATATAATATACTTGCCATGAATATTTTTCTTTCTAAATTTTTAATGCCATAAAGCAATAGCTTCAAAAGATATAAATTTTCTACTGCGATAATGAACCATGACATGGAGAAAGATTCTGGGAATAACGGCTCTGGAGAATTCAGATAATCATGTTTCCATTAACCCTGGTAATGGAAAGGTTGTGTTTATAACAAAACAAAATGGAAAACCATAGGGGATAAATGCCATATGTTCCCATCTTAAATGTGTTTTGGGAAACGTTGTCGATGATGGGACGAGAGTAAGATGCCCATGCCATAATGCTGAGTTCTAACTGGAAACAGGCAAAATGGTAGAACCTCCATTCATAGCACCCCATACACCAATGGAAAAATACACTCTTAAAACGTATAATCTCAGGGAAGAAGAAAACTTTATTGAAATTGAGTGATAATATTATATTCCTTTCCTTTTTATAAAATTATTTATTCTGTCTTTTGTATCTTTTTCTGAAAATAAGATTCCGAACAGGGCAGCCTCATAATCAAGGTCCTTTTTAATCTTGTTTTCTGTGCTATTGACTGCACGCTTTGCCAGCATTACTGTATTTTCGGGTTTGTTGTTTATCGTTGTTGCTATCCGGATCGCTTCATCCAACGGATTGGCAGCAATTATATCCACCAGGCCAAAATCATATGCCGTAACTGCAGGTATTTTTTCCCCTGTGAGTATCATATACAGAGCCCTGTTTCTTCCTATAACATCCGGAAGTATGGCGTTGCCACCGGCACCTGCATTTATTCCCAAGTTTATTTCAGGCTGTCCCAGAAGAGCATCTTTACTACATACCCTTATATCAGTGGAAAGGGAAAGTTCAAGGCCACCCCCAAGAACGTAACCATTCAAAAATGATATTACAGGCCTTTTAAATTCCCTGAAATACAGGGCTAGACTGTTTAACTTTCTGTGGAACTCGTAGGCTTTCATTGTATTCATATCCTTAAACTGCATTATATCTGCACCGGCAGAGAAGTTTTTTCTGCCACCAATCACAATAGATCTACAGTTTTCTTCCATATTTGACAGGGCTTTCATGATTTCATCAACCATTTCAACAGTTACTGTGTTCAAATGCTCTTCCCTGTTGAAATAGATAAAGCCTGTACCGTCTTTTTCCTCAGTTTCTATGGTTGCATATGACATGAATATATATTATAGAGATTTTATTAAAGATATCTAAATTTATTGCAGAATGAATGTTATTTTTCCTATGTANATGACTGCACTATATGCTTAATTTAATACTT
>NZ_KI542773.1:4437-5863 GCF_000496155.1 Ferroplasma sp. Type II | reverse complement strand
CGTAGCAGCAGCGTATGAGTAGCCAATCGTTGATATAGAGGTAAAATACTCATACACGAGCGTATTTATTAAAGATGGATGATAGCCAATTAATATTAATGGTAAAGCGAATATATTAAATTCACTAACGCCCCTTATTAAAAGAGCTATTGCAATAAAGGGTGCCAGATTTGGAAGTGTTATATAGATAAATCTTCTCAAAGGGCCAGCACCATCCACGCTGGCAGCCTCACTCATTGAAGGGGGTATGCTAGAAAGCCCGCCAAGCAATATTAGCGCTACCAACGGCGTATTCTTCCAAAAATCTGCAAACATCACAACGCCCATAGATGAATAAATGTTGGAATACCAGTTAACATCTGGAATACCAAATGAATGTAAAGTTGAGTTTGCGAATCCTCCTATAGGACTGAAAATAAGCGCAAAAATAAAGGCGGAAACAACTGTGGCAACACCATATGGTATTATAAACACTGTAGAGAAAAATTTGTTTCCCTTTAAGGATTTGATTAAAATATTCGCTATAAGCATGGCAAAAAAGAGCTGAATTAATAAAGCACCGAAACTAACAATCACAGTATGAAACATCGAGTTAAGAAGGCCCCCCTGAACAATAGCAGTATAATTTGATAACGAATAAACCCCCTTTGATGACTTAAAGCTAAAAAATACTACGGATGCAGCAGGGAAAAAGGATAAAATTGCTACGTATGCTAAGGCCGGAAGGACGAAGAGTAGATATTTATAGTTTCTATATTTTTTAACATACATAAGGAATTATTTATTGAAATGTTATATTTAAACATTTTTATTATGACAATAATGTATTTATAAGCATTTCTGTCGATAATTTTTATTATTATTGAATATTTGGTTAGTTTATACATAAAACTTTGCTATTTTTAATTTAATTTCTGAATATTTGTGCAAATTGAGGGGAAAATACGAATATCATCCATTTTTTACTTTTTTCGTATTAATTTTAGTTTCTGCTTCGTATAATCTCTACTTTATATCCCGTGCTGTCATCATTACCCACTCACTGAAAAATTGAATGTCCCTACTTTATCTGCATGTGCCTGCTTCCTATTTTTAAGAATAAGAGTCGCCGGACTATTATATGGGTAAAATTCACCGACATTCACAAACAATCCCTATCCGCAGAATATTCAAAATAAGGACTCTACACTATAATAGTCAGGCAAGATTATTCAAAGTGATTTTAATAATATCAGGGTTATTTATATTTCATCTCTCTGGAACAACCCACACAAAAGGCAAGGAACCAAAAATAATTAACAGATAAATATAGATGTACTATAAATATTAGAAGTGTTAAATTTAGAAGAATTAATATACTTAACGCANAAATTTAGTTTTAATAATAAAATTTATATACAACCTATTAAATACCGTAGTATGAAAA
>NZ_KI542773.1:2377-3685 GCF_000496155.1 Ferroplasma sp. Type II | reverse complement strand
GAATGAATGTATCCCTGCGTTGTTCGTGCACTGTTGATGCACGGATTTATATAGTTGTTAGGGATACATGGGTATGTACCTGAGGATATCACGCAACAGGAGAGGGAAGAAAGTGTATGAATACGCGCAGATATGCGAACGCTACAGGGAAAATGGAAAACAGAAGACAAGGATCCTGGAATATCTGGGGCCTGTCAGGAATGAGGCTGACATGGAAAGATACCGGGAGGCCATTCTTCTCGCCGGTGAGAAGGATTCCATGAGAAGAATCACACCGGAGGATTTCTCGCTTCTGCCTTCAAAGGAATTCGGGATTGCCTATGCCTCCATGGCTATAATGGATAACAGCGGCATACTTAAGATATTGAGAAAGAATTCGGGTGTTTACGCCCATATCCTGAACTTCATGATAATCGCAAGGCTGCTTGAACCAACATCAGACCTCTCCCTCATAAACCTGTCAGGGATGGTATATTATCCATGGTCCGAGGTTAACCTGAATGACGATAATATATACCGTACCCTGGACAAACTCATCTCAGCAAAGGATTCCATAGAACTTGAAATATTCCATGCACTGAAGCCTGACACATCCATAGTGCACTATGACCTCACATCATCATATT
Organism: Ferroplasma sp. Type II; assembly: GCF_000496155.1. Classification (NCBI taxonomy): domain Archaea; kingdom Methanobacteriati; phylum Thermoplasmatota; class Thermoplasmata; order Thermoplasmatales; family Ferroplasmaceae; genus Ferroplasma; species Ferroplasma sp. Type II. The sequence continues at coordinate 3,059 of NZ_KI542773.1, read as the reverse complement.
TTGAGGGTAGAGAGGATAATGACCTTGTTTTGTTTGGCTATTCCCGTGATAAGAAGAGGGGAAAGGAACAGATAGTAATAGGCCTTGTCATGGCTGATGGCATACCTATACACCATGAGGTATGGAAGGGCAATACTGTAGATCCAGAAACACTTGAATCTACCATATCTGTATTGAAGGAAAGATTCAACATAAAGAATGTAGTATTCATAGCAGACAGGGCATTCGGGAGATCAAAGTCATTAAATCTCCTTGACCAGAATCAATACATAACGGCAGCATACAGGTGGGATAAGCCATACCGCAATATCCTCATGGAAACAGATTTCTCTGATGGCTATGTGATGGATGACCTGACCATAAAGAAGGTTGCCATAAGCGTGGATGATGTAATGAAGGATGATTCCACAGAGGGGGAGAGAAAGCTAGCAGAAAAGAGGAGGTATATAGCGGTATACAATAAGAAGAGGGAAGAACTTGATCTCAGGGACCTTAATGACAAAATCAATATCGTGAAGAAGAAGATATCCGATATTACAGACCAGAAGGAACTGAAGAAATCCCTGGGAAAGCTGAAATCACTGGTGAAGTTCAAAGAGAACAATACAGCACTGAATGAGAGGAGGATCAATGTACTTACGAAACTTGCAGGTAGATTCCTCATAGTAACAAATACCGATCT
>NZ_KI542773.1:0-1571 GCF_000496155.1 Ferroplasma sp. Type II | reverse complement strand
TTCTATACTGAGCCATTTACTGTATGGTGCATGATAGTCAAGTGCCTTGCCCATTTTAATTGCTCTGTCAAATGCAGCCCATGATATTAATTTAGAATATAGATAGTGCTTTGGTTCTGATCTAATTTCCCAAATGCTTGAATCAGGCAATTTCCATAAATCCTTAAGTGTGTCCAGAAGTTGAATTACAAAATCCCAGAGCTGTGTAGTTACAAGGCCACCTGCTTCCTGAAATCTGAATATAGCGCTTACTAAGGATCCGTATTGATCTATTTGAAGCTGGTCCGACGCCTTGTTTCCACTTCTGACCGGAAGAGATGCCATATGCCCTGAAAGATTTACTATTTCCTCATTTAAGTTGTCATCGCCGTTTATCGTATACATTGTTTTTAACTTTTTATCCCGCTGAATTATTGCCATTATATTATATAGGAATTTTGCCGGTTCCTCGGTCAAACCAATGAAAGAAAAAGCTTCTATTACATAGGCGGTGTCCCTAATCCATGTATGTCTATAATCCCAATTTCTTTCACCCCCTATTACCTCAGGAAGGCTTGTTGTTGGGGCTGCCACCATCATTCCTGTGGGTCCATGGAAAAGCCCCTTTAATGTGACTGCCGATCTTATAACATAATCACGATACAGACCATTGTAATTTATTTTCACGGCCCATGATTTCCAGTACCGTCTAGTTTCTTCCAATCTGTAGTCTGATCTGTATTGTTTTACATTTCCTATCTGCCTTACTCCACTCTGTATAACTATCCATTCGGATGTATCTTTCTTCAAAATAATGTTATTATAGACATTTCCCCTTCCCTTAATTAATTTAATATTAGTAGAAATGCCAAGTGTCTGGTTTTCTGAAGTGAAAAGGTATCCATAACTATTTCCTGTTATTTTTTTCTGGCCTGCGCCAAAATTAAAATTTGGTTTGAAATCTATAGACACCTCAACATCAGAACTTGGTGCTTCTATAAATCTATGTATTTCCGGGAAATTTATTGTGCCGGACTCTGAAATCGGGAAGAAATCTGTAAGCCTGAGAATGACCCGGCCATCCTTTATAAATTCTGTAATCAATATATTCGTGTACTCCTCATAAAATTGTTTAACGTAGCATTCCATAATGGGTTTAATTTTAAAATAACCTCCATTTTTTGAGTCAAGTATAGCATCAAAAACAGGGGTAGAATTAAAGTCTGGTAAACATGTCCAGTCTATGGTTCCGTCTATTCCTACAAGTGCTGCTGTTCTACTATTTGCAATGAACCCATGATTTGCGATTTTTAGATGCCCCATATTATATGCCTGTGTGACATTGTAAAGCCCATTATCTATACTCATTCAAACTAAAACGTTACCGTGTATAAAGAGTTTTTGAGAACGCATATACAGGAATTATAGAATCAGAATATACAATAAAAACAATAATTGAGGGCATCGAGAAAGTGCCATAACCTTATTCTGAAAAGGTGTGCTATTAGTACCTGCTTATTATTGTTACAACGTCTTCATCGTTTATCTTATATTCCAGGCCAACCCGCGCCTCTATTTTTCTTGAGGGTCCC
>NZ_KI542772.1:2432-3298 GCF_000496155.1 Ferroplasma sp. Type II | reverse complement strand
TTAATAGGAACTTTATAGAAATCTCCACTGTGTCATATCTTTTATATATAAAAATTTGTTATTTATGTGATCAGTTGATCCGTTTGACTGATATAGAATTGGACCGTATATTGCCGAGGAAGGAACTGCATTTGCGCATAAGGATGTGTGTGCGGCATTTGTTGTTGATGTTGATCCGCCACCATAAGATGATTTAGTACATCCGTACACATTGTTAAAGCCTAATTTAAAACTTTCTGAATTGTTGTAATTCCTTATGCTTATGTCATAGGTTACTATTGTTCCATATGTATACCGGCATTTATTGCTGCCCATAGACTTTCCACTGCTTGGGTTCACATGGAAATGTATATACACAGGGCCATTGCCGCTTTTACAGATGCTGTAACTGTCAAGGGATGCGTCAGAATAATATTTTCCAATAGATGATAATGATGTTTGTATTCCCATAAAATTAACAGTATTGTCTATAATCCCCTCAAGGATGTCCTGCTTATATTTTAACATATTAAAACCAGGTTTGCTGCTTGAATGCGTTGTTGTGGTGTTTATGCCTGTACTATTGTTTGGTTCATAATACATTACATTGCTTTCTGGTGAATTTATACCCTCCAGGCTTAAACTGGTATAATAGGGTGCAAGGGTGTATCGGGTTATCTCAATGGGATGGTGCCTGTCGCATACTTCTGATTCCATGTTGCCACCGTAGCCAGATGCCCCTCCAAACATTGTAACTCCTATGCACTCTCGGTGTTTCTCTGTATTAAACCCCTGTGATATATATGCACCTAATCCTATGGAATTATCCATAGATGCCTTGAATCCATTTTCATCATAGCATTTTGTTTCATTTGCGTATGATTCTG
>NZ_KI542772.1:0-1123 GCF_000496155.1 Ferroplasma sp. Type II | reverse complement strand
GCATTAAACATGATTTTAACTCGGTAAAGGACAAGTGCATTGACATAACAATCAAGAATTTCGAAATAGATGATTATATAATTCATAAATCCATTGATTGAAGCTCTATTTCTGTTTAGAATTTATATTTTAGAGTTAGATGACTTTTATAGTGGTAAATTTCACTGATATTCGCAATCATTTCCTATATCCCGGGATATTCAAGGCAATGGCTCTATATCATAGTAGCCATGCAACATGATTTAGCGTAATTCCAGTAATATCATGATTATTTAGATTTCACCTTCATGGAACAACCAGCATAGAGGAACTAAGAGCCATATTTTATTGCATAGAGCAAAATATTTATCGAATATCACTATAATAAAAATATGGAAGAATTTCCCAGATTTCATTGCTGTGTAGATCAGAAGGAAGAGGATTATGATTCAGGCATACAGATGTATTTTATGAGGGAATATGACCTGGCTGAGTTATTGGCCCGGCTTATAGACCTTGATGCCCCTCATGCAGAGGAATACAAAAAAATGGTAGACTTCATAAAGTCCCTGGAAAATTATATAATAACAGGGGAAAAACCAGAAGATTTTACTTTTATGGAAAAAATCGAGGGGGAAAAGGGATGGACAAATGCTTATAAATTAATACTATGCAACAGCAGAGCGGCACATGTTGCTTTCAGGGCATGCAGAAAAACCATAGAGGTGCTCTATTATTATAGAATTATGTCCAGAATCGATGGCTTTTCCGAAAGGTTTAATCCAGAGAATTTCAGGGCTTTTCTCCTTATGCGGGATATACTCTATAAAAGATCCTTAGACTTAATGGAAAATTAGTTTTATTTTAATTTATTCTCTGTTACTTTTATAACATATAAATAATAAAATTCAGACAGTACAATTATTATGAAAGAAATGGCCATCAGAAGGGAATAGAGATTTTTTTCATTGAACAGAAACAGGAAGCCTGAGATGCCCGCAACTATCACAAAGAAAAATGACAGAAAACTGGAAATTACTAATTTAGAATTCTTTATCCTCAGGCTAAGCAGGACCATTATAAATGAAACTACAAGTATAAGAAATCCCAGCATCATATGGAACATAACAACAATGTAATATGA
>NZ_KI542771.1:2205-3898 GCF_000496155.1 Ferroplasma sp. Type II | reverse complement strand
CACTGATAAAATCTATTATCAGAGATATTTATGCAAGTCGTGGCGACGTGCTTTACAATGGTAAGAGCATATACAGTAAAAACAACTACCATGAATACAGAAATTCTCTGATCTATGTGAAGCAGGATTCCTTTAACAGCCTGAAGCCGCTAAAGACTGTGAATTTCCAGATTGGAAAACTGTACAACTGGAAATCATTTGACAGACAGTATGTGGAATCAATTTTCACGGAACTTAACCTTAACCCGGAAATACTTAACATGAAGGCAACGCAGCTGAGTGATGGAATGAGGCACAGGGTCGTTATTGCCATGGCTTTATTGAAAAATCCTGAATTGCTGGTGCTTGATGAACCCACAACAGGCCTTGATTCCATATCCACATATCACTTTCTCTCAATTTTAAAGGATATAAAAAAACATTCTTCAGTGCTTATTTCCAGTAATGATGTGAATGCATTGTTCGAGATCTGTGATAGAGTCTACATATTATACGGAGGACAGATTATAGAGGATGGAAAATATTCAGCCATTCTTGAAAGCCGCTTTCACCCATATACCGAAATGCTTTTTCGTTATATTCCATTATATTCTAACAGGAACATAGAGTATATTTCAGTAAATAATAAAAAATACAATGGATGCGTATTCATCAACAACTGTCCATTTCATGATCAGGTATGTGAATCGGAGATAACCTATGAAACCATTGGCGATCATGGATTTCGCTGTATAAGATATCCGGGGTGGAAAGATGATAGAGCTTAATGGAATCAAAAAACAATATAAATTAAAGTCCAGTGCCCTGAAATACAGGGACTACTACGCCCTGGACAATATCTCAACAGTATTCCGCGATAATATTATAAGTGGCATTACAGGATCATCAGGGTCTGGAAAAACTACACTTGCAAATATCATATCCGGGTATGACAGGGATTATTCAGGTGAAATCTTTTATAATGGCAGACGGGAAAAGAATCAAAACTTTATCCGTTATGTATTTCAGGATCCCTATATATCCATGAATCCGGTAAAAACTGTTGAATGGCATATTTCAACTGCGGCAGAAATAAACCATGTGAAAATTGAAAAGGCAATCGAAAAATTGGAGATGACAGGCATGGATTATAGTACCTTCAGAAGCCGCTATGTGAATTCACTCTCTGGTGGTGAACTGCAAAAACTGGCACTTGCAATATCCCTTATCCCTGATCCAAATTTCATAGTTCTGGATGAAGCATTCTCCATGATGGATTCAATCAACCTATTTGCCGTTCTTACTTTCCTGAAAGAGCTTAAAAAAACAGTATCAATAATTTACATAGACCATGACATTAACCGTGTATCCTTTGTCTCAGATTATATTTATATAATGAACTGTGGAAAAATCATAGAGGAAAATTATACAGAAAAGATTATGGAAGACCCTGAAGATGAATATACAGAGGAATTGATAAAATATTCTCCTGATTATCGAAAAAGAATTTAATGTTTAATATGCTCCTCATCAACAAGATTCACGGACTTCCCTGCCTTTCTTGCCAGATCAGGTTTCCTGTATTTAATGTAAAGCGCATATACTATGGAAAATACAGTGTAGACACCAATTATCAGTATAGCATATGTAATGGGGTAAACCGGAGGAACCATGGATTCGTAGAGAACAAAGATAAATATAACAGTAGCCACTG
>NZ_KI542771.1:0-1756 GCF_000496155.1 Ferroplasma sp. Type II | reverse complement strand
GTATGGCCTTTGAGTTTGTGGCTTCCTCTCCAGGGGGGCTGAGCCACCATAACCTATGAAGCTGGTTAATCCAAATATCATTCCAAGGCCAACACCGGTAATTGGGCCTCCCTCAGGGGAAAACCATGAACTGTACTGTGGCCATACAAAGGGATTGAAAACATTTAATGTATTGTCAGGTGCCTTAATTATTATAATTGCAGAAAGCACTGCAAGGAAAATCAGTTCAAAGAATGATGCGAACCTGATATATTTCATCTGTGGCCTGATTCCCACTATTGCGATCATAATAGGTATTATTATGAATGCAAGTATGAATGGTATCCATATCCAGGCAGGCATTCCTACACCAAGAAAATACTGTACAACGCCTGGTAGAACTACTCCGGACACAAACACAGGGATTGCGGCTGTGCTTACAGTCTGATACATGGGATACATTAACCCTGCACTGATTGCAGGTACAGGTCCAAACGCATTGGCTATGTATCCATAATAACCACCGGCACTGGCATGCCTCTTTGAAAGATGGTATAATGTATTCACTTCAAGAAACATTGTCAGGGTCGCTATTATAAATGATAAAGGTGTAAGGAAAAATGCAAAAACAGCAGATGATACTACAAAGGCTATTGCATCACAGGCGGGTGCCATGGCTGATATTTCCTCGGCTATTGCCCCCCAGACTCCCACCTGTCCCTTTTTGAGCCTGTTTTCGTACTGTATTGCTTTATTATCAGCCATATAAAATTAGTATGGCACTAATGTATATATAGTTTGTTGGTTATATTAAAAAATGCCATACTGGTGTTAAAATAACATAGTATGTTCCTTCATGTTTGCCTCTCATCATAAATTTGAAAGATTTACATGATGAATACGGCATCTACTTATTTCTGAAAATCCAGGCATTAGAATATTTGACGACTACTTTCTAGATGTGATGACCTATGTTAAACTCATTTGAAGAGGTATTATGATGGATTCCAATATCTAGGATAAAATTTCTTCCATATTCTCAGAGAAATTTTTGTACCAGCTAAATCCCTGATCGTTAACTATGTGCAATTCGACAGGTGCATCAATATTTTTAAGTATTTTTATATAAATTTGATCGTTTAAATTTGTGTCGTTTTCCAATATTAATATATCTATATCACTGGAGGCGGTAATTTTCCCTGATAAAACTGATCCAAAAACAAAAACTCTTGCATATTTATCAATAGCTTTAACCATACGGTAAACATCACTACAAACTGAACGGTAATTTTTTAAGTACTCCCATTTTTTTAATTCAAAATTTATCGACATATTTCTTGAACACCTCCACCACAAAACGGTAAATATTTTTTGTTTCGACCTCATCAAACTCTACTGGCATATATCTTGTAGATATATATGCATCACTTAGTCTTCCCAGATAAAGCAAGTTCATCTCATCTGTAACCAAACCCTTTAAACTGTCATCGACTTCAGATAATTTATTTATCAATTCTTTTAACGAATGAGTACGGGGATAGTATCCTAATTTTATCAGCATTGCATATTGTAATATTAATTCGCAATATTGCTCCAGGTTAAAAATAGCTAAATCGTATTTTTTAATGCCTATGAGATGTTTTGATTCTTCTAAAAAATCAGAACTCCTTTTTTTTAAAATTTGAACTTCACTAAACGACAAGTATATCTATAGATAATTTCTAACAACTATTAAATTTTTACTTATCACTTACTCTTTCGAAAGAATTTCAATTAA
>NZ_KI542770.1:9521-10699 GCF_000496155.1 Ferroplasma sp. Type II | reverse complement strand
TCAAACCATATACCAAATCAAATTGAACTGAGTTAAATGCAAAAAGAATTGATGAGAAGAAGAGGCTTGCAGGCCGTTTCATGATTGTAACGGATACAGATCTTCCCATAGGGGATATTGTTAAGGGATACAAGGATCTGTGGAGGATCGAAAGATCATTTAGAACCATTAAATCATTCCTTGATATCAGGCCGGTAAACCACAGAAAAGAAGAGAGGATTGAAGCCCATGTTTTTATCTGTGTCCTTTCCCTGCTCATTGCAAGGCTTTTCGAGAAATCCATGAATAATGAGATGACAGTATCCGTAATCTCAGACATGTTGTCAGAACTGAAGGCAATACCTGTCAGGACTGCAGATGGCATAATTACTCTAAGGTCTGAATCGGAAAACGCAAGGAAGATACTTGATAAGATGAAGATACCCTATCCGGGAAAGATATTAAGTTCCGTACCAACATAATTTTTGAAGAATTGGCAGGCCAATCCGTGTAAAAGGACTTCTGCATGAGATTGCCCGTCAACCTCTTCTCGAAAGTCAAGTATGAAGAGCCAGAAATATCCTTATAGAACACTTAAACTCTTAAGTAGGAGCCCAATTAAGCGTGGGCAGTAATTTAGCATTAAAGCGTTCGGGTATATAGTTATAATTGAATACTTGAATATATTAGATGAAACTATAAGAAATTATGCAGGAAGCATATTATTTGTTATTTCAAGATATCTCTTCGGTATTGGTTTTTCCATTTCCCAGATTATACTTACAGGATTGCTTCCACTGTGGCTTTTATGCCTCACCCTGCCAAGAAATATATACGGTGAGGCACCCAAAAGGTTTTCCCTGAACTCTCTTATAAATAGTAAAACTGTATTTCTATTATCTTGTGAATGAAAATACCTTTCTGCCGTTGGTGAGTGGGGGGAAACTGTACTCTGTGTCTCCCAGTGGAACAGTTCGCTGTCAATAGCGTAATCATTGTACATAGTTGTGGAAGAATAGTATTTTTCTGACTTATTCAGAGTTACAAAGAGTATATCCATATGCTTTTGTGGAATATACTTTACTCCTTCACGTACCGATATCGGGTTTTCAATTCCCATTGCTGCAAGTACCTGGTTTTTTGAATAAGAACTATAAAGTTTCAAAGGAAGCGTATGTCCCCCAGGAAGCGCCTCTTCA
>NZ_KI542770.1:1714-9120 GCF_000496155.1 Ferroplasma sp. Type II | reverse complement strand
CTTTTCTTTCAGCTCGATATAGCATCCTCTTGGAAGATCCATAAATCCCGATATAATTTCTTTCTTTATTGATACACCATGGTTACGTACAAGGGAAAGGAATTTTCCTGTAAAATTATATTTTGCGTTTGATCTTCCCACAAAGTCAAGGACTGTTAAGCATTCCTTCCCATCAGATAATCTAAGGCCACGTCCAAGCTGCTGTACGAAAACAGTAAGGCTTTCTGTTGGTCTCAGAAAAAGTATTGTATTAATTTCAGGGATGTCAATTCCTTCATTATATATATCAACAGCAAAAATAATCTTAATTTTTCCGGCTCTCAATTGTTCATGGGCGGTATCCCTCTCTTCCTGTTTTGAATTACCTTTCAAGGCTATGGCACTTATGCCATTTCTATTGAAATAATCAGCCATGAACTCAGCATGTGCAACTGACACACAGAAACCTAGACCTTTTAAGTCATTGATATCTGATATATATTTTTCTGTTGCCTCCTTAATCAGGCTGGCACGTTCATCAGACATATTTCCACTGGATGTATACAGTCTTTCCAGCTCACCTGTGTCATACCGACCCCTGCTCCATGATATCTTATCCAGATCCACTGAATCCGTTATACCAAAATACTGGAATGGGCTTAAAATGCCTTTATCAATAGCCTCTGGCAATCGAATTTCAGATGTAATATGGTTGTTAAAATATTTTAGTATGTCTTTTCCATCCATTCTTTCCGGCGTTGCAGTCAGGCCTAGCAGTATATCTGGTTTAAAATACTCTAAAATTGGTTTATATGATTTAGCTGGTGCGTGGTGGAACTCATCTATAACTATGAAATTATAATAATCGTTCTGCAGTATATGGTCAGGCCTTGTTGAATTAAAGGTCTGCACTGACATGAATAAATGTTCCATGGACGCTGGTTTGTAATTTCCGGTGTACAGTTCACCGAAATTATAGTTTTTGAGTACACTCCTAAAGCACTGCAGGCTCTGCTTCAGTATTTCCTCCCTGTGTGCTATGAATAATAATCTACTTTTTCCTGGATGCATCTTTTCAAACCTTTTGTAATCAAAAGCGGATATTACAGTTTTACCAGTTCCTGTTGCAGAAACGACAAGGTTTCTATAATTTCCACGTAGTTCTCTGTCTGCTTCTAGTCCATCCAGAATTTTTGACTGGTAGTCATAGGGTTTTATATCAAAAATATAATCAGATTCTCTGTTTTTATTTATTTCTTTATTTAGGGCTTTTTTTAATTCCTCTGCGTTATCTTTTGTATATTCCGTAAAGCTACCAGAATGCCAGTATGTGTCGAACGTTTCCTGAATTTTGACAAGCATCTCAGGCATATCCTTGCCTGCAACCTTGACATTCCATTCCAGGCCTCCTGATATTGCAGCATTTGACAGATTAGATGATCCAACATAGGCAGTGGAAAATCTAGTTTTCCTCATGAAAATATAGGTTTTTGCATGTAGCCTTGTATTTTTTGTATCATAGGATATCTTTATTTTTGTATTGTTTAGTTTGCTCAATTCTTCTATAGATTTTAAGTCAGTGGCCCCCATATACGTTGTCGTTATAACATTTAGCTTTCCGCCCCTTTCTGTGAATGATCTAAGTTCATTCAATATGAGGCGAAGGCCACTCCACTTTATAAATGAAACAAGCATGTTGATGGTATCTGACGTAATAATCTCTAATTTTAGTTCGGAATAAAGTCTTGGCTCGGCATTTGAACCCGTAAAAAGTGAACTATATGCTATTGATGTGGCAGGCCGGGGAACTTCATTCTTATCATTTCCCCATGGATAAGAATTATCAATAACTGAATATAATATCTCTGGAGGGTCAATAATATCGTTGCACCTGCCATCTGGGGGGGCTACGTTAATTTTTTCCAGTAATTCATTGACAAGTTTCACTTGTGATGAGATATTACCATTGCTATTCGACATTTTTTTTAATGCTATTTCCAGTTTCTCTGCAAAATAAAGTGAAAGAAGCCTCGATGATCCAGGAGAATCAATCTTATCAACTGAAACCTTAATATTTTTATCGTCTTTAATTTCCCTGCTGAGCCATAAATTTACCAATTCTTCATAAATTCCCTTTTCGAGCATTATGCAATTGTATAATATGGTAGTTTAATAACTTTATCCACCAGGGTGATCTTTTAATTTAAAAAATAATGCCGTTTGAATAATGATAATTAGTGAAATTATGAGATTGTCAATTCTTTATTGATTTTTTCCGAATAGGGATTTTAGTAATATTACGGACATTCGTTTGACCCAAAGAATCGTGCGATTTTTACTTGAAACAATTATATCAAAATGTTTCAATGTCCAAATTATCCACGAAAATTTGGCAGTGTCGAAATTATAAAATATTATTAAACCAAGTTAGACTCGAAGAATTTTAATGTTATCTCCCATGCATACTTTGATGCTTTCTCATTGTACATTTATGGCCGGGTATTATTGAAAAAAGCATGGTACGTCCCTAGATAAATCTTAGTCGTAACAGACAGATATAGATCCGTTATTCAATGAATGAAAAAAGTGGAAATTCTAAGACTATTTTGATTCCATATATTAATAAGAATGCAAAAAAACAATAAAATTTTATCCTACAATTTCATTACATTCTTATGGTTGCGAAAGTTACTGAATTTAAAGGACATAGAGTCTTAACATTGATGAACAGTGAGGAAGATAAGTATCCATTTACATTTGGCGTTGCAAAGGCTAAATTAATCATGGATAATCTTGATGAGATAAAGAAATTTATTGACGAAAATCAATAACTGTAATATTATGAGGACGTTTATAGGATCACCTGTCAGGATGATTCCGGAATTAGAACCCATAATGGCCAGCATTTATAATATACAAAATTTAAAGGTTGTTCGACTTAATAATTTTCATCTTACATATCTATTTCTTGGGGAAATCAATCTAAAAGAAACGGATCACATAGTTATGGAATTAAATAAAATTTCATGCAAGAAATTTTCAGCAAAGATTTCTGGCATAAGGGCATTGCCGAATATTTATCATCCAAGAGTCATAGCTCTACAACTTGAAAGTCCGGACCTTGATCAACTCTATAATCGAATCTCATTACTGCTACCTGAATACACAAATAATGAGAACAAATTTTTGCCCCATATAACTATTGCACGTGTTAGAAATGGAACTCCCATTCCTGATATATCCCGGTTACCCATCTGGGAAGGAATGCTGCCAATAGGTCAACTACCCCTAGCTCACGCAGGGGGCCTGTCCCGTGAGGAACAACGCAAGAGTTGATTAGGGGGCTTTAAATACATGGAGAAAAACATGAAAGAAAAGCAGAAGTTAGATAGGAGAGATACATACACACCTGCGGATGCTCCACAAGTCCGTGGCAACTGTGATCATGCATTAAACAGAGAGGAAACTCTCAGTGTGCATGGTTTAAAAACCCCTTCTAACAATCCCGATGTGGACATACAGTCAGGCATGACTGGACAGGACCTGAGGGTCCCCGTCATAAACATGCGCAACGAACCTTTAATGCCAACATCACCAGGAAAGGCGAGAAGACTTTTAAAACATAACAGGGCAAGGGTGATCAGTTCAAATCCATTCACTATCCAACTTCTATATGCAACTGGGGAGACAAAACAACCAGCAACATTAGGTATAGATGCAGGATATAAGCACATTGGATTCTCTGTGGTAACAGAAAAAAGAGAATTAATCTCGGGAGAAGCTGTCATGAGAACTGACATGCCAAAACTGAACGTGGAGAAATCCATGTATCGCAGGAACAGGAGAAACAGGCTGTGGTACAGGCAACCACGGTTCATGAACCGGAGGAACAACAGTAAGGGATGGTTTGCACCTAGCATAGCTCACAAACTACAGACTCACATAAGACTGATTGAGAAACTGAAGAGGATCCTTCCCGTATCCAAGGTTATTATTGAGGTTGCTTCATTCGATCAGCAGAAGATGAAGAATCCTGAGATAAGTGGGATAGAATACCAGCAGGGAGAACTTCAGGGATATGAGGTCAGGGAATACCTCCTTGAAAAGTTCCACCGTACATGTGTGTACTGTGGAAAGACCAATGTACCCCTGGAGATTGAGCATCTCACACCAAGATCAAGAAATGGCCCTGATACAGTAGACAACCTTGCCATCTCATGCCATGAATGCAACCAGAAGAAGAACAACCTTACCGCAGAAGAGTTTGGATATCCTGAAGTGAGAAAGAGAGCACTGAAATCATTAAAAGATGCAGCATTCATGAATATTGTAAGGTGGAAGCTCACTCAGCTCACAGGATCAGCATACACATTCGGGTACATAACAAAGAAGAACCGCATATCCCTTGGGCTGGATAAGAGCCATGCCAACGATGCATTTGTGATTGCTGGAGGGACCACGCAGGCAAGATCCACTGTTTTTAATGTAACACAGAGAAGGAGAAATAACCGTTCTCTTCAAATAAACAGAAAGGGATTCAGGCCATCAATAAGAAGGAGAAGATACCCCTTACAACCCGGTGATGTAGTGGAATTCGGGGAGAGCAGATACGGCGTTGTTGGGGTTCATAGTTATGGAAATTATGTAATAATAAGGAATGGTGAAAAGAAGATGGAGGTTAACATAAAGAAGGTAAAGTTGGTAAAATACGGCAAGGGACTGAGGTTCACTACCCAATTCCTCCCCACGCTATCGCATGTGGTCTCCTTGGAGGGGAGTTAGATGAATTTTATTAACCATTTGCCGAAAATAGTCCCATAAATCCAAATAATTTTTAGAGTGGGGGATATTATTTTTCAAAATTTTTTTCATATAAGATGAAAATTTTTGATTACATTTATTAGTGATTTTGCTATTTTAAAACATGGTATTAGAACGCCTTTACGTAATTCCACATGGTGATGAGATAATAGATGTGCCTAATCAAGAAAGCAGGGAACTTCGTGATAAAATAACAGAAGTAACCAGGGAAGATAATTCAGATTCAATAATAGTTCTGACCCCCCATGGAATGACACTTTCCAGCGGGATACCAATAATCAACACTGAAAATCTTCATGGTGAATATTCAACAAAAACAGTCAGATTGGTCAGCGACCATAAAACTAACAAGGAAATTGTTAGAAACATAGCAGCTGAATTCGGGAAGGAAATGGTAACTGTGAATTTTGCCACATCCTCAGGACCGCTTTCTGTATTTCCTGAAGACTTCGGAACAATAATTCCATTAACATTCTTTGGAAAACAAAAAATCAGTATAATATCCCAGCCAAGAATATCAGATCCTGAGAAACTTATGAGGCTCGGCAGGAATATATGGAATACTGTTGATAGCATGGATATCAAAATAAGTGTTATATTCAGCGCCGACCAGGCCCATACCCATAGCAAATCTGGGCCATATGGTTATTCCGAATATGCGAAAATCTATGAGAATAAAATTAAGGGATATTTTGAAAGGGGCTCTTTGTCTGGAATAGAAAACATGGATCAGGGAATGGTTGTGGAAGCAAAACCTGATAGCTACTGGAATATGGTTATCCTGAATGGATTTTTGAAAAATTCTGGCATGAATATTAGCCTGGATTACCATTATGTCCAAAACTACTTTGGAATGATGCTCGCCCACGGTACACAGTGAGTTGAAATTTTCCTGTAATAAATCGTGTCTAAAAACCATACAATAATACGGTACTATGAAACAAGCTCCGGTTATAGAATACCAAGGGCGCTTGTATATCATGGTTGCAGAGTGGTTAACGGCAGGATAGGAACTCTATTCAGTATCTTATATTTATGAGGCAGTCAGTTCAGGTCAGTTTACTGAGGGATACGGAGTCTGTGAATTCAATATTGAAGAGAAAATGCCTGTTAATATAAGAAAGAAACTACCCCGAAGGGAATGATGGAAACAGAAGGGTTGGGAAAACTGAAAAAATTAAATTGGATAATGCACGAAAAATAAATTTCTATTAATCTTTAAAATCTTCCCTGATGAGTAAAAATCCCATAACCATTGAAAATGCAATGAAAGCGAGTCCATAGAATATGATGCCCTGTAAAAGACCGATGATTTTATCTAATAAACCCAGGAGAATTACTGGAAGCCCAACTCCAGTGTATATGATAATGTAATAATTGGCAAGCATATCACCTGTTTTTTCGGGTGGAGCAATTGCCTTGATCTCCCTTGTTGCACCTGTAAATGCGAAACCCTGGCCTATTCCTGCCAGCAAAGTTCCTGCAATGAATATATAGAGAGAATTTCTAATAATTGCAATAAGTATGAATACAATTGCGAATATAATAAAAACCATACCAGAAAACATTGAATTTTGAATTTTGAATTTCAAGGAAATGATCTGAAAAATGGATGCTATGCCCAGCATCAGAAATACAATAATGCCACCTATGGCAATGCTATTTAAGCCTGAAAGTTTTATTATGTAAACAGGAGCGAGGGACATAAAGAATGCTGTAATTGACCATGCACCAAATGCAACGAATGAACTTAACAGGAATGGCCTTATAACTTCTCTATCTATCGAGGGAAAATGCAGTATCAATTTTGGATTTTTTGTTGAGATATCCTTTATTGGATAAATTGCCATAGCAGGTAATAGAACTAAAATAATAGAAAGTAAATAAACCAGCCTAAATGGGTATGGTAAATACTGTGCCATTATTCCACCTATTAAAGGACCTGTGGCAGTTCCTGCAGAGGTTCCTATGGATGTCAGCACGGCACCAGCCCTCCTGTTATAATTAAATAATAATGCACTGCC
Source organism: Ferroplasma sp. Type II (assembly GCF_000496155.1). NCBI lineage: Archaea > Methanobacteriati > Thermoplasmatota > Thermoplasmata > Thermoplasmatales > Ferroplasmaceae > Ferroplasma > Ferroplasma sp. Type II. The sequence goes on along the minus strand of NZ_KI542770.1, from coordinate 2,296 downwards.
CGGCCCCGCTATGGCTCCACTTGCAAGGCCCATAAATGCACGTGCAAGGAAAAGCATATATACATTTCTGGCAAACAGAAAGGATAATAATCCAATTAATTCCATAATAACACCAATGGCAATGGGCAATTTTCTGCCATGTTTATCAGAGTACTGACCCCAGAAGAGAAGCGAGGGAATTAACATCAAAACATATATTGCAAAAATATCGGTAATAATAAATGGGCCAAAGTGGTATTTCAATGCATAAAGTTCATAAATTGGTGCCGTAACATTTGACGCTGCCATTATAGAAAACAAAAGAAGAACAATAATTACACTTCCGGCATTAATCCATGAATTCCCTGAATTGTTTTTCTTAATTTCCATGGGAATTAATTGTTAATGGCAAATTAAAATACGTTATTCATAATGAAAATCTTATACATGGTAAAGTATATTTATAAATTCGAATATACGAACAGATGTCCAATTCTTATAAAAATTTAGGACTAACTCCGGAGATACCCATGGACAGATTATTCTACTGCCTTTCCAGCCCGGTAAGACTAGAAATAATAAGAATTCTTTCAGGGGGAAGTA
>NZ_KI542770.1:0-1436 GCF_000496155.1 Ferroplasma sp. Type II | reverse complement strand
TACTGAAAAAATGGCTTAAACAGGTAAATGACAAACCCGAATTTGATCTAACTGATAAGGGCGAAATAATTATGATGAGGCTTGGCGTTAAGATTCCTGTAAAAAGGAGACATGGAAGAATTTTTGCATATGGATGCAGAGACCTAACAGAAAAAGAATTTCATCTGGGAGGTTCCCTGGGTTCAGAAGTCATGAAGGCACTTATTGGAGGAGGGTTCATTTCTCTACATGAAAATTCAAGAATCATAACTGTCATAAAACCCATAAAGGATTGGATTGAGGTATGAAATACTAAATTCCAAACTTTAATTCGATTCTTTTTAATTATTCCTTACAATTCAATCAGAAAGAACACCACTGAGTTAACAACATCGATGAATTCTCTGGGAGAAATATACATTTATTCAATAAATAATAAATTAATTAAATATTTTCAGAAGTTGCCCGTGGTGTAATTTTTAAATTGTTCTAAATAATATTAATTTTTAAATATTTATCATAATTTATCATAAATTATCTGGTTCAAAGTATGGTAATACTTATGACGATTCCTAATAACCCACTAAATCTTCTTCAACAATAGAAATAATTCCCAGATGCACCACTTTTTACAGAAATATGTTAAAATGGTATGCCTTAATCTTCCATTTGCCTCTTTTTTCTTCTATTTTTTACTTTTATTTCCATAGCTTACGCTATCTTCCCCTGTTTTTTCAATGTAATCATGGTAAGTGCATTGTAGCCAAGGCAGAGAAACATTGCCTTGACCCTGTACCTTCTCACCATGGTGACGAATGTATGGCCACCATGCATGACACATTTTATTACTGAATATGGCCTCTCTCCAGGAGACCGTTTTCTCGTGATCCTGAGATTTCTTCTTATCTTCCCAACAGCAAGTGGATGGTTCCTTGCTGCCTTGTCCATGGTTGCATTTATACCTCTGCACTGTGCACCTGCGTATCCCTTGTCCCTGTAGCATGGAATTCCGGGAATGCTGAGATCAACCTGAGAATCATGGAGTGATGCTGTGGTTACCACGAACTCCCTTATGAGCGGGATATCTGTTCCCTGTACTGTATGAAGTTTATTGCCGAAGTGTGATGCTGAATTCTTCTTTGTCCATGTGCCATCCTTGGATCTTCTTGTCTTCGCGGATCTTCTCTCTTCCCTCCTGAGCCTCTTCTTTTCAGATGCCCTTATCTTTGCAGCTTTCCTCTCCTCTTTTGTCATCTTCTTCTTGCCGCCTGTACCTGCAGTCTTCCCTTTATCCGGTGCCTCTGCTGTTTTTTCTTTCGTTACCCCAGGGAGTTCAGGACCCACAGGTGGCTTCTTCTTTCCATGCTTTCCCGGATCTTCCAGCTGCTTCCATATATGCTTCCATATCTTCCTGTCTGTACCTGTACTGGAAAGCCTCTCCCTGAACAGCCATATGT
>NZ_KI542769.1:2548-3757 GCF_000496155.1 Ferroplasma sp. Type II | reverse complement strand
ATTTAATGTAAAGCGCATATACTATGGAAAATACAGTGTAGACACCAATTATCAGTATAGCATATGTAATGGGGTAAACCGGAGGAACCATGGATTCGTAGAGAACAAAGATAAATATAACAGTAGCCACTGATGGAAATATATAATGCTCCACTATATGTATTATCAAATCATGCACACTACTATGTTTTTCCTTTAATCTTCTGAACATTGTCATTACACTTGTATTGAGAAGTACGTGTGTTATAATTAGCCCGCCCAGAGCCATAGTAGTAAGAAACTGGAAAGAATCTGTCAGAGCTTTTACTATAATAGGATCACTGGCACGGTTGTCCAATAATGCGTATGGGCTTACTCCAGCACCCATTGCCACAATAAAAGTTGCCAGTATGGCAGTGACAGATGCAACAACTGCAACAAAGGTTAAAGCCTTCGAAGGGGTAACATATTTTTTATGAATGAATGAGAAAAATTTTGGTATAATTCCATCCCTTCCCATGGCAAAATAAACCCTCCCTGCGTTTGCCTGCATAGCAACGCTGTCAGAAAAAGCAGAATTAAATGCAACCAGTGAAAACATGACTCCGCCAACTATACCGGTGTATGCAGTTGCAACAATTATCCCTGGAATTCCACTGGATGAAAACGTCTGCATCATTGGTATTCCCCAGCCAACTATCTGGGCATAGGCAACTTCCGTCAAAACAACACCCACGAGCAGAAGGCCCACGGTAAGTGATCTGGTAATGGCCTTCGGGTTTGTGGCTTCCTCTCCCAGTGGGGCTGAGCCACCATAACCTATGAAGCTAGTTAACCCAAATATCATTCCAAGGCCAACACCAGTAATTGGGCCTCCCTCAGGGGAAAACCATGAACTGTACTGTGGCCATACAAAGGGATTGAAAACATTTAATGTATTGTCAGGTGCCTTAATTATTATAATTGCAGAAAGCAGTGCAAGGAAAATTAATTCAAAGAAGGATGCAAACCTGATATATTTCATCTGTGGCCTGATTCCCACTATTGCAATCATAATTGGTATTATTATGAAGGCCAGGATAAATGGTATCCATATCCAGGCAGGCATTCCTACACCGAGAAAATACTGTACAACGCCGGGTAGAACTACTCCGGACACAAATACAGGGATTGCGGCTGTACTTACAGTCTGATACATGGGATACATTAACCCTGCACTGATTGCAGGCA
>NZ_KI542769.1:0-2375 GCF_000496155.1 Ferroplasma sp. Type II | reverse complement strand
AATCCAGGCATTAGAATATTTGACGACAACTTTCTAGATGTGATGACCTATGTTAAACTCATTTGAAGAGGTATTATGATGGATTCCAATTTCTAGGATAAAATTTCTTCCATATTCTCAGAGAAATTTTTGTACCAGCTAAATCCCTGATCGTTAACTATGTGCAATTCGACAGGTGCATCAATATTTTTAAGTATTTTTATATAAATTTGATCGTTTAAATTTGTGTCGTTTTCCAATATTAATATATCTATATCACTGGAGGCGGTAATTTTCCCTGATAAAACTGATCCAAAAACAAAAACTCTTGCATATTTATCAATAGCTTTAACCATACGGTAAACATCACTACAAACTGAACGGTAATTTTTTAAGTACTCCCATTTTTTTAATTCAAAATTTATCGACATATTTCTTGAACACCTCCACCACAAAACGGTAAATATTTTTTGTTTCGACCTCATCAAACTCTACTGGCATATATCTTGTAGATATATATGCATCACTTAGTCTTCCCAGATAAAGCAAGTTCATCTCATCTGTAACCAAACCCTTTAAACTGTCATCGACTTCAGATAATTTATTTATCAATTCTTTTAACGAATGAGTACGGGGATAGTATCCTAATTTTATCAGCATTGCATATTGTAATATTAATTCGCAATATTGCTCCAGGTTAAAAATAGCTAAATCGTATTTTTTAATGCCTATGAGATGTTTTGATTCTTCTAAAAAATCAGAACTCCTTTTTTTTAAAATTTGAACTTCACTAAACGACAAGTATATCTATAAATCATTTTATGTTGATATTTAAATATTGACAGTTAACTTCGTGGCCTTACGGTGATTTTTTATTCATCAGCCTCAATGTGCAAACATACAATAAAAAATAAATAAGTCCTATGAATAAAAGGAAGTCTGCATGAATCTATCAATAATACAATATAACCGTAAACCCGATCCAATGTTTTGTGCTCAAAACTCACTGTATTTGCAACTAAATTCAATGATTAACGTATATAATAAAAATGATATGTTTAGAGAGTTCATCACTTTGGACGACATAAATGTTAATTTAAACGATATAAAAACATTATTAACAATGAGATATGACAGTATGGACGATGATAAAATAATTGTAGATATGGAGTTTGAAACAAATTCAAGTTTAGATATATATTAAACACGGTGATCAATGTGGAGAAAAATATATATTTCCAGAAGAGGTATAAAATAGAAAATAGGGAATTAAAAAATATTGCAAATTCCTTCATGCATGGCTATTATGGACAGTTTTTATATACAAATAAAATGAATAAGAAGGATTTCTTACTGAGCGCCAGCTTACCATATGAATTAACTGACGGTGATAAGAAACTTCTAAGGTACGATAGATACGATAATATAGCGGAAATAAACTATGAAATTGAAAACAATTATGTACAATTTTCTGGATTAAATAGGGATCACGTTGAAACAATAATAGAACAGGAAAAAAATAAGAAAATCTTGAAATCAGAAAAACTATTATTTGAAATTTCTCAGAATAAATTCTTTCAGATACCAGAAGCCCATGTATTTTATAGACCTATAATCGAAATAATACAGAAAATACATGATAGTGGCTCAATGAGGATCATAGATGCCAAATCTACAAGTAAATTAATTAAGTATGGAAATTTTTTAAACGAATTAAAAATTATAAAAATTGACAGAAACGATGGATATCTCGATTTTAATATTGGTGAACAATATAAATTAATAGAAAAAAATCCAGGCAATCCTATCGAAAATATATTTAATTATGTACTAAAAACTGGATATGAATATTTATATGGAACTATAGGTATACATTCATTGAGTCCGTATATTAAAATATCAAACTCTCTATATTATAATATATTTCAACTGAAAAAAAATATCAAAATCTCCAAAAGAGAATTAAATCAGTATTATAATAACCTATACAATAAAAAAATGGAGGATTATAAATTTAATGTTTATCTCGATACATTATCTAATGCAAACATCCTAAAAACAAATAAAGATGTAATTACGGGAGATGACGCCATTACAAGTGAATTAATAAACAATGCATGATCAAATATTGACTAGGATTTTCTTATTTGAATCTTTTTTTATATCCATTAGGTTTATCTATATCTATTATTCCACTTTATATCACTAGATGAGCATTTTTCTAGTTCCTATGCTGTTGGGGTTTCATCCATTCTGTATCTTCATGCCTTGAAATAACGAGAGCTGGCCAAACTCTAAATTGTAAATGTCCCGTAGCATCATTTAGAAAAACATAATAAATATACCCGGGAATAATATTGCTAATATTAATCAATTTATTCCCATTCCATTATTGA
>NZ_KI542768.1:0-5437 GCF_000496155.1 Ferroplasma sp. Type II | reverse complement strand
AGAATATTTTGATTACAATCAGGAAGGTTTTCAGAAAATAACTGAATACCTGCTCAAAATTTTTAATCAGAATATAGATGTTTTTGAGATAACTGAAAGTGAACAAAAAAACTTTATAAAAGAAATCAAAAATATTGATTCCAATTTTCAAATTATTATAGATGGAATAAATAAATTACAATGGAAGGAAAAGAAATCATTGTACGAAGAATATTATTATACTATGGCAAAGAAAACAATTAAAATAAGCGATGATATGCATAAGGAATTTAGAACCAATCAAAATTTAAGGAAGCTTGATTATGCGTTCTATAGTTATTTTAATTTATATGTTAACCTTTATAAATTTCTGGCCAATAATATAAAAAATTCGCAGAAACACGATATGGATAGAACTATAATAACTGCTGAAATTCTGTCAACTGTTTTCAGTACGGTAACACTTGCCTACTTTTATAAAAATCCCATTTTGAATGAAAAAATTATCATAGATAGAATGAGCTAATTAAATACGTTTATTTCTCCGAATATGCATAGAGTTTCTAAAAAGGTGGAAAAATTATTAAACGAATCTAAGAGTGTTTCTCCGGTTTGAGTGTTATAATGATTTTGTCTTTACTCGATACAAATGTCGTATTAGACATAATATACGATAAAAGGAATGGAAACAACGAGGCCATTAATTTTTATAAAGGATTTCAAATTATGAGCTTTCTATTGAAGATATAGTAAATAAAGAATGCTATGAGGTTGTAAATAAGAAATCAATATACAAGTTGTTTATCTAGTCTTCTCTCCTCAATGAAGATTAGAGTTTTATTATTTATAAGCCCAGTAAACTGCAATTAGAACCCGAATTACAAACCGGCAGGCAGCTTATGTTTTCAATGAGAAAGAACATAACAATGATTATTTACCTGCCATATTTTTCCCGTAGAAACAAAGCTAGTATTAATTAACCATTTTATAATATGCGGGCAGTAAATGAAAGTTAGAGACATTACAGAGTTCATAAAGCTGGAGCATACAGTATTCGACCTGCCATTTGTTTATGCAGGTGCTATAATAGCATCCGGGGGTACATATTATATTTTAAAATATATAATAATACTCATTACTGCCACAAGCGCCAGAGGGGCAGGTATGTCCATAAACAGGATACTGGGGCTGCGCTATGACAGAATCAACCCGAGAAAAAAAGATTGGGCACTGGTAGCAGGAAGAATGAGAATGAGGGATGCATATATTCTAGCGGGGTCACTTATAGGCCTATTTGAGATTTCCACATATTTCCTGAACATGACAGTCTTTGAGCTTTCTCCTATAGTAATATTATTCTTCATTGCCGATCCACTCATGAAAAGAATCACATGTTGGCGCCACCTCTTCATGGGATTTACAATAGGGCTCGGTGTACTGGGCGGTTTCCTTGCAATAACCCCAGTATATCCACCCCTCATAATATATCTTGTCGTTCTTGCATCTACTTTCTGGATTGCAGGATTTGACATAATATACACTATACCAGATATGGATTATGACAGAAAAAATAACCTGAAAACTCTGAATGTTAAATTCGGGCTAAAAGGTGGACTTACCATATCCAACCTTTTCCATGTATTTACAATGGCTCTTTTTATTTGCATCGCTCTCATAGTTAAAAATGTTTATTACGATATTCTTCTTGTGCCCATCATAGGTTTAATAATATATCAGCACATTATAATAAATCCTTCCAATTTGAAGACCATCAGGGTGTCGTTCTTTAATGCCAATTCATTTATTGGAATTATATTCCTCGTGGGAATGATAATATCTTTCTATAAATAATTTTAAAATACTATTCTCACATCAACGGCGAAGGCTCCCTTTTCATTGACCATCAGTGGATTTATATCCATTTCCTTTACATCAAGGTCAACGATCATATTGGATATTTTAGATATGGTTCTAACCGTGCTGTTTATATCGTAATCCCGGTTTCTTGATGTAAGCATGCCCAGTATTTTGCTTTCCTTTATCATCTGGTATGCTTCATCCTCCGATACAGGGCATATGCCGTAGCTCAGGCTTTTTATTACTTCCATATATATGCCGCCTATTCCAACTACTATGGAGGGGCCGAATACAGGGTCTTTTATTCCACCCACAAATATTTCCGCACCGGTTATCTGAGCCTGCATGATTGTCCGTGGATAGTTAAGTTCATTAAACGCCTGCTCTACCATATCCTTTTCAACGTTCAATATTACCCCCTTCACATCCGTTTTATGGACAGGAGTGTCAGGCGATATTTTCATTACAAGGGGATATCCAATAGCATCAGATTTTGACTTTGCCTCCTGGGCACTTTCAGCAATTGCATAGGCCGGAGTCCTTATTCCGTATATATCCATTAACTGCATTGCCTCGAAATCCTTAATATAGCTTTTCCCACTGACCAGATCCTTTGCCTGGTTTATGGGTTCTACAGTGCGTATCTTTTTGATTGGATTGGGCCGGTCTACCATATATTTAATTGAGCGTACTGCGTCCTCAGGGAATATAAAGGCAGGTATTGAAACTGAATCCAGCAGTTTAGAGGCAGCGTTCTGGTCAAGACCCATTGTTACACCTATTACTCCCTTGCCGCGGTAATTTACTATTGCCTTTGCAACATCAGAACATGTGAGCATTGGCAATGACTGTACTATGACGATTTTTGTGCAGTCCAGATCCTTTACCATGCCTAAGGCACTGTTGTATCTTGCGTAATCCGCATCCCCTGAAAGGTCTATGGGATTTCTTGGTGTGCTCTGCTCGGGTATCACACTGAGCAGATCATGCTTTACCCTTTCCGGCAGTTCTATTTCATTCAGGCCTTCCTTGTCTATGGCATCTGTTGTCAGTACTCCATGACCTCCCGAATTTGTGATTATTAATACATCATTGGATACTGGTTCCGCAGATAGAACGATTTTTGCCAGATTCAGCATATCCTCTATATTGTCAACAAATATCCCTCCAACTGTCCGCACTGCAGCACGGAATATGTCCATAGAACCTGCAACGCTTCCCGTGTGGGTTTTTACAGCAGCAGCACCGGTTTTGCCAATACCGCCCTTCAGAAATATGATGGGTTTTCTCTTTGTAACGTCAGGTATTGTGGCAAGAAACTTTTGCCCTGATGAGACACCCTCAATATATGAGAAGATTGCTCTTGTTTCCACATCGGCTGAAAGAAACTGGAATGCATCGGTTTCGTCCACATCTGCTTGATTTCCAAGACTGATGAAATAGCTTATTCCAACGTTTGATTCCTGTGCCCAATTCAGCATGTATACTCCAAGCCCGCCACTCTGCGCAACAATTGCAGCCTTTCCCCTTTTAACATCAGCAAAGGCAAAGGTTGCATTCACATCAGGGGTTATGAGTCCGATGGTATTCGGCCCGAGGACCCTTATATTATTCTCTGTTGCTATGGACATGATCTGGTCTTCAAGATCAGCACCATGCTGATCCGTTTCCTTGAATCCGGATGTTATAATTATTGCAGCGCCTGCCTTTATTTCGGCTGCATCTTTCATAACTCCAGGTACTGCATCCCTGGGGACTACTATAACTACCAGGTCAACCGGCTCCTTTATCTCTGTAAGGTTTTTGTATGCAGTAAAGCCGCCAATGTTGGCATTTTTATTGTTAACTGGATAAACTTTACCGGTAAATGATGATGTGATATTCCTGAATATTATGTTTCCAACCTTGAGACTATCAGATGAAGCGCCAACTACGGCAATACTTTTTGGTTTGAATAATTGTTCAAGCATAAACTCTTATACATTGTGGGTTTAAAATGTTTGCCTAATTTCCTGCCTGTAATTATAATGGAAAGTATTCTCCCAGATCCCTTGTATCTATAACATCCACGAACTGGCTTATCATTTCCAGGCTCTGGAAATACAACCTTTCAGAATATGTTGATGTAATGTCAGATACCACTAGGGTATTTAATTCCCTCAGATTTGCATTTGCTGAACTTATGAATATGTCCTTGTCTGTGAAGAATCCACCGAGGAGTATGGTATTTCTTCCTGTTTTGCTGATTTCGTCCTCCAGTGTACTGTGATAGAATATATCTTCCTTTTCAGTTTTTACTGGGTTTTTTACCTCTATTTTATTTTTGAACTCCTCCATAAAACCCTTATCATACTCAGAGTCTGGAGGCATGTTTTTCATTCTGTTTTCCTCTTTCCGGTTCCGTAAATTCAGTACATCCTTGTTTCCTATTGGATAATACAGTTCCCTTTCAGTGAACATTACAGGAATTTTGAACCTCGCCCTGAAATTATTCATGTAATCCATACCCATTAAAAATTCCATTTTACTGAAACTGTGCGCGAAAAATTCAGGTTTGTAATTTACAAGTATTATAAGAGAGTCTTCAGGTTTAATCATGATTCAATATGAATGGTTCCTATTTTTAATTTGTTTAATAAATTATATATAAAGTTCCATAATACAGTTGGTGCGGAGATTGCCGAGCTAGGAAAAGGCGATGGATTTAGGGTCCATTTCCGTAGGGATTCGTGGGTTCAAATCCCACTCTCCGCATAATATATAATTTTATATTTTATTTTAATTCAATATAACTTCCCTAATGTTGCGATTTCTTTTAACCGTACTAACATCAGTATTTGGAAGTAGTTATCCGTTTGATGCTTGTACCAAGTTTTTTAATCCTATTTACTCGATAACTCTCAGGTGCTATAGCATCTGATGCTCATTCCTTGAATATTATTATATAGACCTTAGATATATTTTAGCATGGATGAATATGACAAAACCAAGGAGTTCTTTTCTAAAAATTCCCAAAATTATGCTAAAAGCCAGTCTCACGCAAAGGATGACGATCTGAAAATCCTTATGGAAATGCTTTCCCTCAGAGGTGATATGATTGGGCTTGATGCAGCAACAGGATCTGGATTTACAGCCATTGAAATGGCTAAAAGTATATCAAAAGTTTATGCACTTGATATGGTAGATAACATGCTGTCAGAAACAGCTAAACTGGCAAAAGAAAACGATTTACACAATGTTATCACTGTAAAAGGATATGTTGACTCCATGCCCTTCGAAGATAAAAAATTTGATGTTGTTACATGCAGAAGAGCCGCCCACCATTTCGCAGACAAGGATAAATTTGCAAGTGAGGCATTCAGGGTTTTAAGGGCAAATGGCAGAATTGGAATAGACGATATGACAGTCCCTGACAGCATTATAAATGACCTGAACAACCTTGAAAGAATAAGAGACCATTCACATATGCATGCCGCATCTGTGGAGGGATGGAGGCATATACTTTCCCATGCAGGATTCGGCGATATAAAATACAGGGTTTACAGCAGGAGGATGACGTTTGAAGAGTGGCTTTATCCTGTAAAGGAAGATTCTCCTGAGG
>NZ_KI542767.1:0-21167 GCF_000496155.1 Ferroplasma sp. Type II | reverse complement strand
AAGGACAAACTTTAATGCTTTTCTTCAAAGTGTTTTAAGACTTCATTATAATAATCATAATCAATTATGCAAACTATTTTTTTGTCTTCATACTCTTTCTGGAGTTCATCAATTCTGTCAATTATATACCTTTCCCTTGTGGCATTAACTTTCTTGAAAGATTTTAAATCAACCACATCGTTCCAGGCCTCAACGAATTCTTCAGGAGTGTCAACATTAAATTTATGCCTACCTATCTTCTTTTTCCTGATCGAATGTCTCAATAAATCAGTAGTTTTTACATATTTACTATATGTTTTCTGGTACTGATTCTCATCCATATCAAGTCCAATCATTTCAATATTATTTTCTTTACAATATTTTGTTGCTTCTATATAAACCGGTGAAGGTGTCATTACCTCTCCATAATTTGAAAGATTAATTCCGTACAGAATTTCATAATCAGAAAGATTCATTTCAAATGGATCTTCAATAAATTCTTTCATCCCATCAACCTGCTCAGGGGAAATGGTAATAAAAACTATATCAGGTCTTTTCTCCAGAAGCTCCTTTCTTAAGTCATCGCCGTCTCTAACAAGCCCCTTTACCCCACCGAAAATGTAAAATTTGTCATTAATTTTCTGCATCATTTTTATTTTTCTAGGAGTTCATTAAAGCTATCTATATCATAAATCTTTCTCAAATCACGAATGCTTATTATTCTACATCCATATATATTTTGTTTCCCACAGTTTTCCATATTGATCAATATTGGTGTGTCCTCTAAAACTTCACTGATTTTCTTTATTGATATTATTCTGTTTGTATTTTCATTTATGCTGTTGAATGTACCTATCATAAGGTGTGAATCAGAATTGTATGATAATCCGTCAAATGGATTCCTGCTGATATATTCTGAAACATATCCTATATTGTTCATCATATTGAGTACCTCGTTTATGAAGTCGTTGCCAACATTGACTGGCATAGAAGGTTCTTCTGTAATTGACACATTAACATTTCTGCTTATATCTCCCTTTAGTATGGATTCCAGTTTCAGATAAATATCAATTGTTGCAGAACTTCCCGATTCATAAAGTGATACAGACCGTCTCGACACACCCAACTTCTGTGAGATATATCCTATAGAATAATTGTTCTTCTCTCGGAGCATACGCATTTTCTGTCCATTAATTGCAACATAGAATCCTCCTGGTGCCGAATATATGAAAGGACTTTCTCCATTAATATAATCCTTAAAACTTTCAAATGAAAGTATTGGAACACCATGTCTGAAATAGAGAACTCCCCTCTCAAGTTTGCTATTACCTGCCTTTTCTCCTATTATAATAGCCTTTGAATTTGTCAGTGCACTCATTTTAATAAGTGGAACAACTCCAATCTTACTGAATGTATTAACATTGTAAAGAATTTTGAGAATATATCTCTCATCTTCCCTTCTGCATATTAAATCAAATGTCACCAGACCGTATAGATCAGGCTCTGAAACAATAAACCCATTTTTTTTAAGGAAATTGTATATCCATTTAATTAATTCCTGCCTCTGATCCACGATATAATGAAAATATGTTTATATATATATTTTTCTATTATACAGTTCTTTATATATCTATTTGTATATATTATGCTCCCTGAAACTGGAAGATATCTTATGTGGGCAGATCTTAATATCGCATTTATCACAGATTACATTTATTTTTTCAGGGGAATCTATAAGAATCCTATTTACACCAGGAATCCCGTTAAAAATTTTAAACAGGGACCCATCAACTTCATTATAAAAAATTAACCTGATAAAGTTTGTTTCATAATCAGAATTCACGGAGTATATTTCCTTTATATTGGACATATATTTTTCTATAGCGCCCATAATCTCTGGGGTTACCCTGGAATACATTCCTTTGTCAATATAAATAGTTACTATTTCATTTTCCATCAATAGGGAAATCTTTTTTATATCAGGTATCACAGAAACGTTTTCCATAACCTCTTTTATCACAGGATTGTCATTTACAAATTTTATTGTTTCATATAATGTTCTCCTGTTTACTTTTATTGAGTTTGCGATACTGCTAATTGACACTTCAATATTATTCACATAAAATTTATTATTTACTATGGAAATGCCATTCGCATACAGCCTTTCAACTATTTTTTTTTTCACAGGATATGCCTTAAAATATTCGTCGAATATAAGCTGCATATATGTTAAATCCAGTATAATATAAATACTTTATATGAATAAAAAAAATTATGTGAATAGTACTTAACAACTTGCAATAAACATATACAATATAAAATAACCACCTATTTATTTCGAGTTATGGGATTAATTTGTTGAATTTGAAGCATGAATTAACGTCCTATACGAATTTTATAACGGGAAAGAAATTATTATTAATGATAATGCCATCACCTCCTATGTACGGAAAGGTACTAATATGCGACCCTGTAGACAGTATAATGATAGACAAATTAAGGGATAAATTTGAAATTGATTATAAACCTGCGATATCTCCAAAAGAACTGCTTAGCGCAATAGAAGATTATGATGTTGTGGTTGTAAGAAGCAGAACAAAAATTACAAAGGATATCATTGCAAATGGGAAAAAACTGAAAATAATTGCAAGGGCTGGAATTGGTGTGGATAATATAGATACGGATTATGCGGAGGAAAAACACATAAAAGTTGTATACGCACCCGGGTCTTCAACGGAAAGCGTTGTTGAAATCACACTTGCTATGATGGTTATTGGCGCCAGATCGCTTTATAAGGGAATAGAAAATACAAAGAAAAATGATTTTACAAAGCTAAAAGGAATGGAACTTGAGGGAAAGACACTTGGCATATTAGGTTTTGGAAGAATCGGAAAAGCAATAGTTGATGCTTCCAGGACGTTCAAAATGAAATTTATTGCATATGATCCAATGCCTGTGGAATACCCAGAATATGTAAAGAAGGTGTCTCTCGAGGAATTATTAAAAGAGTCCGATGTAATATCCATAAACGTAACCATGAGGAAAGACTCTCCATATATTTTAAATGACCCTGATCTTGCAAAATTAAAGGATGGGGTAATAATAGTCAATACCTCCAGGGCCAGGGCAATAAATGGGAAAGATATGCTAAAATATCTCAAAAACGGCAAAATATCTGCTTTTGTGAGTGATGTTTTCTGGGATGAACCGGCAAAGGAGGATTACGAGATTGAAATGCTCAAATTGGATAACGTTATGATCACACCGCATTTGGGTGCGCAGACCAGGGAAGCGCAGAAGAGAATTGCCATAATGACTGCCGACAATATAATAAATGAGTGGTAAAATTGCTTCTTATACCTGGCCCTGTAGAGGTGCCATTTTCTGTCTCAAATGCAGGGTCATTTGTTTCAAACCACCGCTCCTCAGAATTCAAGAATATAGTAAGGGAAAACGAGGCATTGCTGAATAAATTTTCCGGGGCGTATAAAACTGTTATGGTTACCGGGTCTGGAACATTGGCCGTGGAAACCATGGTATTCTCACTTATAAATGACAATGACCGTGTATTGTCCATCAGCTATGGCAACTTTGGAGAACGGCTTATAGATTCAATAGCCAAAAAAACAGGCAATACGCAGTTCATAAAATACGATAAACTGGATATGCGCTGCCCTTCTCAATGAAATCAGGAGCAGAGAATATGACAAGCTGTTCCTTGTTCACAATGAAACCTCAAATGGAACTGCCATAAGGGATATGTCAGAGATTAAAAAAATCGTCAGTGACAAGGGTGCAAAGCTGCTTGTAGATGATGTATCTGGCTTTGGCGGATATAATATGGATATGCAGGGCATCTATGCCATGGTTACAAGCAGCCAGAAAAATCTGGCAGCCATTCCTGGAATCGGTATAATATTTCTTTCGGAGCAGGCATATAATGACATAAATTCATCACCGCCGGTAAATGTTCCATTTTACCTTGATTTAAAAACATCTCTAAAATTTTTAGAAAAGGCCGAGACAGCATATACTCCATCAACAGGGTCTTTTATGTCATTGAACCTCGCACTTAAAATTCTTGATAAGGAAGGTTTTGATAACCGGGTTAAGAGGATAGCTGCATCTGCAGATTTTATAAGAAATACCCTTATGAGCAACGATGTCAAAATATTTGGTGATGATAACATATATTCCAATACTGTTATCTGTTTTTACAGTAATGACTCAGACATAATTAAAAAATTAGAAACATGTGGGATAACCATTTCAAAGGGCATGGGAAAAATTGCGGATAAAACACTCAGAATAGGCACAATGGG
This sequence comes from Ferroplasma sp. Type II, assembly GCF_000496155.1. Lineage (NCBI taxonomy): Archaea > Methanobacteriati > Thermoplasmatota > Thermoplasmata > Thermoplasmatales > Ferroplasmaceae > Ferroplasma > Ferroplasma sp. Type II. The sequence goes on along the minus strand of NZ_KI542767.1, from coordinate 16,866 downwards.
GATGATAAATAACCATTATATTGGAAAATTCCTGAACACATATTTAAGTCTTGCAGGTAAAAATGTAATTATAAGGGAAGATGATATTCCAGTTACCACCCAGTTGCCGGATTTTTTAATAGATGATGTCAATCTAGCCTGAAACTTAGCCTTTTGTGTCCTTTTCCCTTATTTTCTATTTTCAGCATTTCTATTTTTCCCACTTCCTTAGTATTGTGCACATGGGTTCCACCGTCCGCCTGAAAATCGAAGTTCTCAATTTCTATAATGCGGACAACAGGCAGCTTCTCTATTAATTGTCTCCCAGGTTCAGTTCTGGCAATTCCGGGAATTTCAAGGGCCTCTTTGCTGGTAATTTCCCGTTCGAACACTTTCAGCCCAGAATTTACAATTTCATTTGCCTTTGAAATAATTTCGGTTATCAATTCTCTGTCAATTATATCAAAACTGAAATCAACTCTCGCATGGTCATTATATATCTGCCCACCTGTCAGAAACCCATTTTTATAATCATTACTCACAACGCCATCTATGATGTGTACTGCAGTGTGGTATCTCATATGTATATACCTCCTGTTCCAGTCAATTATCCCGTGAACCGAATCTCCCTGCGATATACCTTTTAGATCTTCTGTTATATGCATTATTTCTCCATTTTCCTGTTTAACATCTACTATGCTTATTTCACCATTTTTGCTCTTAAGTATGCCTGTGTCATTTGGTTGACCTCCACTACTTGGATAAAATAGGGTTTTATCCAGCATTATATAATCATCCCCAACTGAAGCCACAGAAGCGTCAAATTCCTTCCCATACATATCCGTATAATATAGTTTCTTGGTCATTGGTTTAGTAATATTATTTCTTATATTAATTTACTTTGAAATTATATAAACACACATATTTGTGCAGTAATACTTTTATATTATAATAAAATATCAGTTAGATAACTATGAGTTTAATAAGAGAAGAGGATGCAAAATTCCTGAAAGAAGATTTCGAGAAAAAATTAAAAAATACGGTAGATTTAGTTGTATTTACATCAGAAGGCAGTGATTGCAGGTATTGCAAGGATACCCTTGCACTGGTGGACGAGGTTGGTGCTTTATCTGACAAAATAAATGTCATTAAATACGTTTATGAGAAAGATAAGGAAATGGTAGAGAAATATGGTGTAGAGAAATACCCTGCTACAATTGTAGCCAGGCATGATGATCAGGACGGTAGAATAATTTATTATGGAATTCCTTCCGGATATGAATTTGGGTCATTGATAGAGGATCTGGAAAATGTCTCAGTCGGTGAAGCAGACGTTTCCAAAAAAGCCGTAGAGCTTATATCAAAAATAGAAAAACCGGTTACAATAAAGGTTTATGTAACACCAACATGCCAGTACTGCCCTAAGGCTGTTATTACTGCACATAAATTTGCATTGATGAACAAAAACATAAAGAGTGAAATGATAGAATCTCTGGAATTTGACAAAGAGGCATCAGACGCAGGAGTTTCAGCAGTGCCACACATAGTAATAAATGATGACGTAACATTCCCTGGTGCATATCCGGATGACCAGTTTGCCGAATATGTAATGGAAGCATACAATCATCAGGAATAAATTTATAATTTTATTTCCTAATAAATGCAAATTTTATATAATAATTTTTAATACACTAACTACGCCATCGTAGCTCAGCATGGTAGAGCGGCTGATTTGTAATCAGCAGGTCGGGGGATCGAATCCCTCCGATGGCTTTACATTAACAATTATCTGAAACTTAATTATTTTTTGGATGCAATAGATTTAATTATCACATGTATGTTTAATATATTGTGCCAATCTCGGAATACATGGATCTGATTGTCTTTCCTTTCCTGAAACGGTCCGCAGAAAAATAGCGCCAGTCAAATGGTGCTTTATCGGGATCCTGCAATGTGAGCATGTCGGCAACAATTCTGCCGTAGGCGGGAGAAAGTTTAAACCCATGTCCGCTCAAACCAGCACAGACATAAACATTCTTGAGCCCTATTTCTGAAAGTGAATCTATTATAGCCTGCCCGTCTGGAGACATATCATACAGTCCCGATACAGTGGAAATCACTGAGGCATTTTCCATCCCAGGCAACCTTTCGGTTAATTTTTCCAGATATTTTTCTATATATTCATCGTTTATATGATTTTCAACATCACCATCAGGGTCAAATTTTGTCCGGTCTATCAGTGGGTCAAGGCTCCCTATTGCAGTAACTGATGTCCCCTCCATTTTGTAGTATGCCGATTTCTGTGGATCCCACAGAGTAGGTTTTATGCCCTTATATATTTCCGGGCGCCTGAGGTATATTGTATCGTGTACAGAAGCATATATTGGTAAAAGGTCACCCTCAGCAATACCTGCTTTGTTCAACAATTTATTGGTCCATACGTTGGTTGCCATAACAACAGCATCTGCATTATAACTTTCTCCCCTGTCTGTTTCTACAGTTGTTTTCCCATTAACTGCCACAATATTCGTGACAGACCTGCCTGTAATTATTTCTGCACCATACTTTACTGCTGCAGAGGCATAGGCATTGGAGGTAGCTACAGGATCTGCATAGCCGCTGTCTGGCTCATATAAAATATAATCAAAATCACTGGAATCAATATCCGGAAAAAACTCCCGGACTTTTTCTACCGGTATTTCTTGCTCATCAATCCCAAGGCCCCTTAGCATCTTAAAATTCTCTCTGGCAGTGTCCACATTAACACCGTTGAATGGAAACACCATGCCTGTTTTTGTAAAGCCTGAATATCCAATATAACTAAAATTCATAAATTCCTTTATGGAATAAAGCGCCATGGATGAGATCAACTCATTACTATAATGGGTTCTTACAAGGGCACTTGATTTTCCTGTGTTGCCTGAAGCTATACTCCCTCTTTCTATCAATCTGACTTTTTTTCCACGACTAGCAAGATTATATGCTATACTGCATCCGGAACTGCCACCACCTATAACTATAACAGAGTTTATAGATTTGTCACTGACCACTATATTTCATATTTAATCTATATAAAAATCTTGCTTAAGAGACAAATTTAAAAATTGAGGGGCTAAATCCTAATTAAAATATGTTGTTTTGCCCTTATCATCATCCTTATTTTTGGCTATTATATTTTCTTCCTCAAATTCAATATATGAAATTGTACCCACAGGTATGAGCCGTAGTTTTGACTTTCCACCTGAATCTATTCTTAATACAAGAGATCCCTCCTCACCAAGGATTGCATATCCAACGTATTCGCCTTCGGTGATCAGTGGCTTGTCATCCCCACTTGATGAAACAATGGTGTATTTCCCACCTTTTTTAATTTCTATCATATCCATGGCTGGATATAATATTCTATGTAAAAAGGTTTATTATATCATGATTTGTAAATAATTTTTATATGAGTGTAGCATACTTAACTATGCCTGCCAATTCATGCATTGTATATACATCAGTATTTTTCCAGGATTTCGCCCATATGAAATCTGAATTTGAAAATAACCTTAAGAGCTATTCAAATCATTATGAGATCAGGTACGATCTTTTCAGGGATAGAAGCATGAAAAATCTGAAAAATACGCTTCAGTATTTAAATTCGCATGAGATTGATTATATATTTACATTCCGATCCAGTGACAAAAATAACATCGAACTTATGTACAGTACTGCTATGGAATATGCCCCACCGGTTATAGATGTAGATATGGGTTCATTTGTTTTTGAAAATGATTTTTTCAAGGGATCCAGGCTTATGGTCTCATTCCATGGAAAAAATGACGATGATGTTCCAACTATATTGAACCATATGTCCAGATTAAAACCAGATATTTACAAGGTCGCACTTTCCTATACAGATACTGGCAAATTCCTCAGTGACCTGCATTATGTTTATCTCTTTAAGAGGCAGAATAACATAAAAATCGCATATATACCCATGGGCACAGGAAATAGTTTTTTACGTGTTATTTCAGCATATATTGTTTCAGATTATTCATACGCATCGTACAGTCAGCCGACGGCTCCAGGCCAGATATCATTAGATCAGTTTAATTCAGTATTAGGAATGTTCACAGAAAAATATGAATGATTCCGGTTGTAATCAGGTCAACTGCTATGGCGGTGAGCAACAATCCCATTATTCTCGATATTACTATTGACCCGGTTTTTCCTATTTTTTGGAATATAACAAGAGAATACCGGAGAATAATAAAGGACAGTATGAGCACCAGTATTACCGCTAGAACTACTACCATTCTGGAAAATATTGCTATTCCAGTTCCATTGAAGTAAATTATAGCTGTGGTTATGGATCCCGGACCAGCCAGTAAAGGTGTACCAATAGGTGCTATTGCTATAGCTTCCCGGTCGGCTGAATCCTGCTGTTCCGCATTTGTTATTTTTGTCTGTGAGGTTTTCCCCTGTAGCATATCAAAACCAACCTTGAAAAGCAATATCCCTCCTGCTATTTCAAAATCATATATACTGATTCCAAGTATGTCAAAAATGTAAACCCCCAGGAACATGAACCCAAAAAGCATGCCAGAGGCCATGTAAACACTTCTGCGTATGACTTCCCTCCTTTCTTTGAGACTGTACCCATCTGTAAGCGTGATCAGTATAGGAACAGCACCAATAGGATTTATTATTGCAAATAATGCAACAAATACCGTAAGGAACAGGATTAAAATCGCCATTTACTCTGCATAATTAAAACGTATTAATGTTTTTGGTATATAAAAATAATTATTGGTATGACCTGTCTTCACTATAATTGTAGTAGTTATAATATTCCCCTCTCTGTGCACCGGTTGATTCCTCCCCAATTGCATTGTTCATGCTCCCATAGTACTTTTTAATTTTTTCTTCTACAGGCACATAAAGGGACAGTGCCTCTTTAACATCTGATTTTTCTATGAGTTTATGGTTATTTTCAATCGCCATATCGCCTGATGCACGAACAAGCCCTCCGAGTTCCCTAAGTTTAAGGGTAAGCGCATTGCCTTTGTGTTCCTCCAGTGCTCTTCTCCTGCCTTCACTTATAATCAAATCAGCAGCATCCATGGTCATATGGGGTATCTTTCCATCCATGTTTATTTCCTGGGCTATAAATTGCAGGTATTTCATGCGGTTTTCCTTTGTGTCTGGTATAGAATTTTCCATTAATACCTCGTACCCATTACCGACAATTCTGGATCTAAGTGGGCTCAGTATATATTGCAGGTCCTGAATATTACAGGCAGCTACCAGAATGAAATTAGTAGGAACATCATCCACTTTTACACTTGCTCCCGCGCTCTGTGGGTTTCTTCCCACTATGGGGAATTTACGCTCCTGCATTGCTGTGAGGATAAAACGCTGAAGCTTGCCCAGATGTGTAATTTCATCTATAAAAAGAACACCTTCATGGGCCATATGTACTGATCCAGCGACGACCCTTTCATACGGCATAGTGCCAAGTTGTGGATGCCCGCCGTATGGATCATGCCTTACATCTCCAAGAAGTTCTGTTTCACTTGCTCCAGTTGCGAGCACAAATGGATTTCTGTCAATAGGGACTATAACCTTGCTTGGACTTTTCTTCTCAATTTTGCGTCTTCGTTCGAGAGTTTTTTCATCCAGGACACGTATCTTGTCGCCATACTTTTCGTATACAACTATTTGTTCCTTGTCCCCTACTTTCCTGGTTTGTGTTACTCTATCGTTATTGTTATTCACTCCAAAAGCAACACCTATTACATTGAAAACATCATTAAAAGGGCCCTGCGTATTATTTATCACCTTGTTGTTGTTGCAGTTAGGGCATACACTCTCTGTAGGGGATGAGTAAAATCCGCAATGCGTGCACTTGTAACCAAGCCTCTGTGCAACGTTATCTGGTGCATCCTTTGGGTCTATAATTTCCCCCTCTATTGAATTCATCTCATGTTTTTCATTTTCTATTTCACTTATGGTCCTGACTTCAATAAATGGCCGCTCTGGATATGATGGATTGTGTACAACCCTTATTTCCTCCTCTGGCCTGCTTATGTAAAATGACATGGCCTGGGCAATCATAGATTTTCCCACCCCAGGTGGTCCAACAAGCAGAAGGTTACGCCTCTGTTTTGCAGCAATCAATGCAAGTCTTACTGCTTCCTCCTGCCCTATTACCCTGTCAAGTGGGTTTGTTGGTATTTTGATGAATGATGTATCGGGATATTCTGTGTAATTTACATATGTTCCCATGTAACCACCCTTATTTCCTCTGGTTTTTTTGTTACATGTCCCATTTTCATCCCATAAATTGATTTAACACCTATATTGAAAGCTATATCAACAAATCTCTGGGAAACTACTCCTCCGCTAATTATGGTAGACGCATTTTTAACTCCCTGCATCAATTCAACAGCATCAGAAATGGGATATCTTACTATGGGATTTCCAGATTCGTCATAGATTTCAACCATCTTGCTTTCAAACAATTCATTCAGCTTATTTTTTATAAACTGTGGATCGTTTATATCGTTAATTTCCTGGATCACAGGCGATTCTTTTTCTGAATCATTCACATGCTTAGGTTCCTTTACGGATTTCTGCTGTGGCAGTTCCTCTTTAGTTTCCACATTCACATCAGTTACGGCCTTATTGTTTTTTTCTGTAAATTCTTTCAGTTCTTCTAGCATCCCATGGGATTCTAGATACTGGTTTACAGGTGTTTTATATTTAAGGGCTTTTACTATCTGCTTGTATGTTAACTCTTCCACTTCTGTTCCAGGTGGAGCTCTTGCAATGAAATCAACATCTGCTACTTGAAGCATTTCCTTTATTATTAATTCTCCCCCATGATCACCATCAACAAATAGGGTTACAGTCCTAGCTTTGGAAAGCTCCTTTACAGTTTTTGGGACACTGGTGCCCTGTACTGCTATAGTGTTTTTTATACCATATCTTAAAAGATTGAGTACATCATTTCTTCCCTCAACCACTATAATGGAATCTGATGTCCCAACAGCAGGACCTGCAGGCAGGTGTTCTTCTCCATAGGAAAGTATTTCCTTTTTCTCAACTTCCTCCCTGACAGACTGTATTATGCTTTCACTAAGGCTTTTTCCATTTGTACCCATTTTCTTGTAAAGTTCCTCAGCCCTCTGTATAACCTTGTCCCTTTTGTTTATCCTTACGTCTTCCACATCCTCTACATCAACTTTTGCCTTGCATGGCCCTATTCTGTCTATTGTTTCAAGGGCAGCAGCCAGAATTGAGCTTTCTACCTGGTCTAATCCAGAAGGTATAAGGACAAATCCCTCAGTTCTTCCTTTCTTTGTATCTATCTCAACTTCAATTCTACCGATCTTTCCACTTTTCTGTAAATCCCTTAAATCTAATTCCTCACCCAATAAGCCTTCAGTTTGCCCGAATATTGCACCAACAACATCGGGCTTTTCAACAACACCATCAGTTACTATCTTTGCCTTGATAACATATTTCGTTATGTTTGGATCGACATTCATTATTATCACCGTTATTTGCTTTGATTACGTCAATATGATAATTTTCAGTTACCATTGAATTGTTATGTTTAAAATGTATATAATCTATTCGTTATCATTTCTTGCATATTATTCCAATTAATGTTAATATCAATACATAAGTTAATAAATTGTTTCACGAATTTTTTGATAATATTATTAAATTTATATTATAAGGCCATCAATCCAATTATTATTGAATATATATTACACAATGCGGATTTATGGCAAAATTTATCCATATTCCGGGCAATAATCGGAACAAATTGAATATCAGCAATAGATCGTATATTAAATAGGAAGTTTCAAAAGGTTAAAATAAGGCATATATATCATTAAAAGAATGATTAAATTTGGAGTTGCTGGAATACCACTAACCAGTAAGGGCAGAACGTATATAGATTCAATAGAGGATGTGGCAAATCTTGGCCTAAATTCTCTGGAAGTTCAGCTTTTAAGGGTAAACGTAAGCGAAGACCCGGCAATTGAGTACGTGGATATGTATCCAAAGGATGTAACTGACTCAATAATTGTGGATGTATTAAGGCCTGATGAAAATGGTAATTATAAAAGTATAGGAACTGAAAAGCAAATAGAAGAAGATGACATCATACAGGAACTTTTCTGGAATATGGCCCGTAATTATGATGAACTGAAAGAAGGTGGTGAAATAGCCAAAGAGCTGGATATTGATATTTCCATGCATGCGCCTTATTATATGGACTTATTGAACGGGGGAGAAATGGCGGAAAAATCCATAAACCATTTAAGATGGTCACTTTTAATAGGCAGGGCCATGGGCGCCAAAAGAGTGGTCACACACACAGGATTCTACACAAAGAAAAAATCAGAGAGTCTTAAAAAAGCTCTTGAAATATACAGTGGCATTGCTGAAGAATTTTCCCATAAAAGTGGGTATCCATATATAGGTGTGGAATCTTCCGGGAAAAAAGACCTGTTCGGTACACAAAAAGAACTGTTTTACTTAGCCGAGAGAATACCAGATATAGAACCCATCCTTAATTTCCCACACATTCATTCTATAAACAATGGCTCACTTATAGATGCAAAAAATTTTGAAGACGTTATGAATGCATTTTCAAAGTATGCAAAATACGACCTTTACACAGAATTCGGCGGAGTAGACTATGAAAACGGGAATGAATTAAAGATAACTGCAATAAAGCATGGTGATTTAAAATTCGAGACACTTGCGGAGGTAGTATCAACAAATGACAGGGATATGGATATTATATCAATGTCGCCCTTGTTGGAACATGATGCCCAATACATGGAGTTAATGTACTGGCGGGCTCTTTCTAAAAAATACCAGAAAAAACTGGCAAAGAAAATGTAGGTGTAAAAATGAGAACGTATCCTGTTAGAAAAACAATCAAGATTAGCAAGTCGTACATAATCGAAATCCTCAAATCAAAAAATATGGAATTTGAGGAAAATGGGGAACATATAATTTCGTCATATCCTGGACTTAAAAAAATAGAGTTCTGGACAGACGGAAAAAAACTGTACGCAGAAACAGAGACCGATATGGAATATGAAAATCCATCTGAAACAATAAAATTTTTCAACGACCTGCTTGCAAAAGTGACTGGATATACAACTAAGGAGAGGAAGAAGCTAATATCTAAATAGTTTATTAAATTATAAGAAATAACATGTACAAAGATAAATTATATATTGTTTATTTGATAATAAGTATTGTATCTATATTATTCGTTATTATTTCCCTAAACGATCTGTTATTTGGGAATCAAGCATTGATGAAATTAATTACATTAAAATCAGTTGGCAACTGGCAATACTGGATATTGATAGCTTCAATTATAGTATTCTCATATTTTGCTTATATGTCATATTCTGTGCTCAACGACATGTCAAAATTCAAAAAATTATTGAAAAGCAGCAGCAAAAAGACATTCATTGAAAACATCCCTGATCTTGAAAGAATTTCAAAGAGGCTAGGTACACACTATCATGATTTATTAACACAGGCAAAACATAAATGGGGCATAAGAAAATAATTATTTCAATATATTCTTCACAAACTCCGGAAGATAAAATGACCCATACAATATATCACTGTTAAAATACTTCCCATTATTTATTTTTTCATCTCTTAATTTCATTTCTTCTCCAGATGCCATAGTAAATGACCATAGGCCACTGGGATACGTGGGTATAAAGGCACAGTAAGTTTTCACATGGGGAAACACTTCAGACATTCCTTTATGTGCCATGGCAAGTGCTGTAGGCTGGTAATATGGCGATCCAGACTGAGTTACAACTATTCCGTCCTCTGTAAGATGCTCCTTGATATCATTATAAAAACTGCTGGAAAATAATCCTTCTGCCGGGCCCACCGGATCAGTGGAATCTATAATAATCCTGTCAAATTTATCCCTGCTTTCCCTTATATATTTAATTCCGTCACCAACGATTAGCTTTACCCTGCCGTCCTTGAACGATGATGAAATATCTGGAAAATACTTCTTGGCAACCTCTACAACGTTTCCATCAATTTCAACGTTTGTTATGCCCGGTATGTCAAGATCTAATAGTCTTCTGGCTGCCCCCCCGTCTCCACCACCTATTATCAGTACGTTTGAAGGTTTTGAGTTGAAATAATAGGGAACCATGGTTATCATTTCATGATAAACATATTCATCTTTTTCGGTTAACTGCACAGTTCCGTCTATAGACAGTAATTTTCCAAAATCATAGGTATCGAATAGGTCTATTCTCTGGTAATCCGTTTTGATTGAAAGCAATTGATCCTTTATTCTGAATGAAAGCTGCAAATTATCCGAGTATCGTTCTGAAAACCAATTTTCTATTAATCTCATATAAGTTTATATTTACTGTGTATATAATTTTTATCGGAACTAAGGTAAATGGTTTACTGGCACAAACAGTTGCAGAATGAATTTATAAGCATAAATCTAAAATCAAGAAATATTATAAATACTAAATAAAAATATCACTACAATATTACAAATAAAAAAAGTTAGTATTTCTTATACTTTAACTTATTTACTAATGAACAAATGTAATAAATATTTGTATTTTTTATAAAAAGTTAAAGCATATTCAGTAATTTTAAGGATTTATTGCGTTTTAAATAGAAAAGTTATTATACTACAAATTACATTAAGTATTGGTGAAATAATGGTAGGTATAAGTGAATTATCAAAAAAGGTTGCCAGCTCTACAAGCACAACACAGAAAAAAACAGCGGAGATAATAACGACATTTCTTAAGGAAACAATAGAGGCAGTCAATGATGGAAAGAAAGTCAACCTGGCCGACTTCGGTATCTTTGAAAGAAAAGAACAGAAAGCAAGAGTGGCAAGAAATCCCAAAACCAGAGAAGAAATAAAGGTTCCTGCTAAAGACAAGTTCGTATTCAGGGCATCTTCTGCTATAAAATATAAAGATTAATTTCATAATATAATCATTTTATTAGACAACATATTTTTTTCATTTCAACTATAATAGTAAAATAATACTTAGCAATAATGTTACATGAAAGTTCTGGGAATTGAAGGAACGGCCCATACAATAAGTGCAGGCATTGTAGATGAAAAAAACATTCTTTCAAATTCCTCTTCAACATATATTCCTCAAACTGGCGGTATTCATCCACGTGAAGCAGCAATTCACCATGCCGACAACATAATACCTGTTATGAAAAAAGCATTTGACAAATCCGGGCTATCACCGAATCAGATAGATCTGGTGGCCTTTTCCATGGGGCCCGGGCTCGGTCCGTGCCTTCGCGTTGTCGCCACTGCTGCCAGGGCTTTTTCAATTAAATATGGAATTCCACTAATAGGGGTCAATCATCCCCTAGGCCACGTAGAAATCGGGAGGAAGCTCTCAGGAGCAAGAGACCCTATCATGCTGTATATTTCTGGTGGCAATACGCAGGTTATAGCACATGAGGGTGATTCATACAGAGTTCTTGGAGAAACAATGGACATTGGCCTGGGCAATCTGCTCGACAAATTTGCAAGGGATATAGATATACCTTTTCCCGGAGGCCCAAGAATAGAGGAATTTGCATCAAAGGGAGATAAACTGCTGGATTTGCCCTATTCTGTCAAGGGCATGGACACATCTTTCTCCGGTATTTACACAGCAGCCATGAGTTACATAAAGAAAGAATCCATAGAAAATATATGTTACAGCCTTCAGGAAACCACATTCGCCATGCTGGTAGAGGTTCTAGAGAGGGCATTGTATTACACAGATAAAAAAGAAATTCTGCTAGCAGGCGGTGTAGCAAGAAACGACCGCCTGAGGTCAATGGTATCAGAAATGGCTCGTTCATCTGGTTATACTGCACATCTCACGGATAAAAAGTACTGTATGGATAATGGGGCAATGATAGCTCAAGCCGGGATGCTGATGTATCTTTCAGGGCAGAGGCAGGATATTATGGAAACCAGGGTAAATCAAAGATTTAGAATAGATGAGGTCAAAGTTCCCTGGATAAATTCCAGTAATTTAACAATCAGCAATAATAAGGGTGCAGAGGCATTGATCTCAGAATCACAATTTTATAGCAGGGCTACCATTACAAAGCAACGCCTGGAGAAAGAGTACAGAAATCCGGTTCTGGATCATAGAATAAGAATGGAGAGAATGAAAAATGAATTCAATATTCTGTTTCGGATGAAAAGTTGTGGCATAAATGTTCCAATTGTATATGATTTTAACAGATACAATTTTTCAATAACCATGCAAAAGCTGGATGGTGTAACGCTCAATAAAGCGATACATGAGGGTAATAACTATATGGAATATATACGGGAACTTGGAAAAATAATTGGAGAAATGCACAACCTCTTAATTGCACATGGTGATCTAACTCCAAATAATATTATCATTGCAGGTAACAATATCTATCTTATAGATCCCAGTATGGGAAAACTTAATTGCGAAATAGAGGATATGGCAGATGATTTATTTCTTCTTACAGAATCATTTAAAAGTCTATATCCCAATACTGATGAACTTGAGAATAATTTTATAGACTCCTATAAAAAGAAATCTCATAATTATGAGAAAGTTATAGATGTGCTTAGTTCCATAAGGCAAAGAAGGAGATATGTGTGACGCTTATTTGTAATGAAGTCTTCCCACAGCTAAAGGTATATAAGGAATTTAATGTGAAAATTGGTATATTCTATTACATAGAAAATAAAAAGTTAAGGTTAAATAATTTTCGAATCATAAGGTATTGAATGAACGATTATCTGCTTGATCTGTTTAGGGATACCAGAATTGTTGCAAAGGTGAAGAATAGGTTCCCATACCTGTTCCAGCTAGCAGAGCTTGAGAGTTCAAGAGCGGGCAGGATTGGAATGGAAGTTGGACCGGTCAGAGAAAAGGTGATTACAGCCCTCCTGATTTACAAATTCGGCGAGGAAAACGTTGAATATGACCTACCAATTACAGAACCAGAAATTGATGTTAAACTGTTTAACCAGCCAATCTCAATAAAAACCATATCAGGAAAGGAACCCTCTGGGGTGAAGCTGATTTGGACTGTTGATGCAGAAAAGGCAAGGAATTTCTTGGATACATGGCGTCCCACATATGATTTGATCTTTGTTCATGTAAATTGGTCTTCCAAAGGGGGTCTATATTACATACCTTACGAGGTTCAAAACACAGTGTTTAATAAAATTGGCAGAGAAAACCATATCAAGTTACCAAAGCAGGGAACAAATCCAAGAGGTGTTGAAATTTCCAATGATGCGTTAAAAACTCTCATCAGCAATGATAAAACAAAGTCGATAGAAGTAAATTGGGTTAAGGAATCCATAGACTATGACCCGTTTAAGAGATGGGTTGACTTATGGAGTGAGGAATAATGAAAGGTAATACCAGAAGAAATGGCTCTCAAACCAGTTCATTTGGGAGTCCAAGTAGGGCAAACCATGACTCGTCAAAGTTTTACAGCAGTCGACTTTATGAGGGTTTTTCTAGAGGGAAAGACAATGTCGACTTTAGTGAGAATCCGTTACCTGCTACTTCCATAGATAGGATATTTTGCGAATCTGCTGAAAGAATGACCGAGCTTCCTGATAAAAGTGTTCATTTAATGGTCACTTCTCCTCCATACAATGTTGGAAAGCTCTACGACAAGGACATGTCTCTGGACGAGTACAGAGACTTTCTGACATCAATTTGGAAAGAAGTCTACAGAGTTCTTGTGCCTGGAGGGAGAATATGCGTAAACATTGCAAACCTCGGTAGAAAACCATACATTCCATTGCACACCTTTGTAATCCAGGATCTCCTCAAAATCGGTTTTCTAATGAGAGGAGAGGTCATTTGGGACAAAGGGGCAACTGCCAGTTCTTCTATTGCGTGGGGAACATATCTCTCTGCCAAGAACCCAGTTCTCAGGGACTCCCACGAATATATCCTCATTTTCTCGAAAGATAGTTTCACACGTGGGGTCAAAGATAATATGAAGTCCACACTTTCAAAAGAAGAGTTTGCAGAATTTACGAAGAGTATCTGGTCATTTAGTGCTGAATCCGCAACTAAGGTTGGGCATCCTGCCCCCTTCCCGGTGGAACTTCCTGCCAGATGTATAAAGCTGTACACTTTCGAAGAAGAAGTGGTACTCGATCCGTTCGTTGGCAGTGGAACTACCGCTGTGGCGGCGATTAATCTCAACCGTCATTATGTTGGTTATGATGTAGATAGCGAATACGTTAACATGGCTGAAAAGCGCATCAAACAGGCGATAGGAAGAAGAAACCAACAGGTACTCTCGGAGGAAACCCCATACTCAGTTAAGAGGGTGTTAACAAACGGAAAAGGCGCTTCTTAGAGATCATATTTGAATTCCTTAAGCTCTCTGAGCCTGATAATGGGTATTCTTCCATGGCCCTTATTACTGCATTCAATTCATCGTTGCTGATTATTTTATTCTTATATTCCCTGTAAATATAGTTCACATCCCGTTGCTATTTTCATTTCTCTGGTTATTTCTGTTAACGATTTTTGATGCATATTATTTTACTATATCTTTAGAGAGCATATATAGGAAATATTTGTGGATAATCTATAAAAATAAAAAAGTAAGGGCTAAAGGTGTAAAATTATTAATAAATTATAACGCAATATACGGCATATGATAAAATTTGTTACCAGCAACACACATAAATACAAGGAAGCGGAAACCCTATTCAAAAAAAGAGGCATTGAAATATCATGGGAGAAAATGAAATATGAGGAGATACAGGCAGATGACAATGAAACAATATGCCGGGACAGTTGTATGAAATTATCAGAAAAACTGGAATCTCCATTTTTCATAGACGACACAGGACTTTATATAAAATCCTTGAATGGATTCCCGGGCCCTTTTGCTTCATATGTACAGGAAACACTTGGAAATTCAAGAATTTTAGAGATGGCATCAGGATCAGCTGCCTTTTTTAAAACAGTAGTAGGATTTAGCAACCAAAAACAAATATATATATTTACAGGAATACTGAATGGCAATATATCAAATAAGGAATCCAGAACAAAGGGATTTGGCTATGACCCAATATTTATACCGCAAGGATATGATAAGGCATTATCTGAACTTTCCACCGGGGAAAAAAATATTATTTCCCATAGGGGAAAAGCACTTGAAAAATTCATAGATTTTCTGCTTTCAAGCGGGATAATATAACATTTTGGATAAACATTTTTAATCTATAATTTTATTAATGAGCATATAATTAGGAATAAATAAAGTTCAAGGTGTATATTATGGTTGTAGCAGTAATTGCAGATCGGAAAACCGGTAAAACATATAAAAAAGAAATTGGAGAGGATGTCCTCGGTTCTTTGGCCGGGAGGAAAATAGGAGAAGAAATAGACGGTATATTTTTTGAAATGCCTGGTTATAAGATGAAATTGACAGGAGGTAGTGCCAACGACGGTTTCCCTATGAAAAAAGACCTGTCAATAGCAGGGAAAAAGAGAATACTTATAACTTACAATAAGGGAAGAAAGGGGAAAAATGGCATCAGGAAAAGAGTTACTTTTAGAGGAAATATAATTGGTTCAGATATATCTCAGATTAATCTTGTGGTTACCCAGTATGGAACAAAACCCCTTGAAGCAAAGGAAGAATCAGAAGAAAAAGGAGAACAATAATGGAACAGCCATCTGTTAATATAGGTATGGTTGGTCATGTTGACCATGGAAAAAGCACTTTGACTTTTGCCTTGACCGGCAAGAAAACTGACGTGCATTCCGAAGAAGTCAAACGTGGCATCTCAATTAAACTTGGTTATGCCGATACACCTATATATAAGTGCGTGGATGAATCCGGAAAAGAATTTTATTCAAATAAAAGGGATTCGGATAAATGTAAGTTGTCCCGGGTTATATCTATTGTTGATGCACCTGGCCACGAGACCTTAATGGCCACAATGCTTGCAGGGTCTGCCATAATGAATGGGGCAATTCTAGTAATAGCAGCAAATGAGGCATGTCCGCAGCCACAGACAAGAGAGCATTTAACAGCTCTTGAAATAATGGGAATAAAGGAAATTATAGTTGTGCAAAATAAAATTGATCTGGTAACACGAGAACGGGCTCTTGAAAGCTATAATGAAATCAAAACTTTTTTGAATGGGAGCATTGCAGAAAATGCGCCTATCATTCCCGTGAGTGCATATCACAACACAAATATTGATATAGTTCTTGAAGCAATAGAGAAGATTATTAAAAGTCCAAAATTCAACGAAAACGATTCACCGATGATGTATATAGCACGGTCATTTGACATCAACAAACCTGGAACCAAACCAGCTGAATTGAAGGGAGGAGTCCTCGGTGGCGCTCTAATTAAGGGTAAATTGACTGTTGGGGATGAAATAGAAATTTCACCAGGTGTACAGATTACAAAGGGAAACAAAACCACATGGGAAAATGTCACCACTAAGATCACATCCCTAATGGCAGGGTCATCGGCATATGATTCAATTTTGCCAGGAGGGCTTGCTGCCGTTGGAACAGAACTTGATCCTTTTCTCACTAAGGGAGATTCGTTTACCGGCAGAATAGTGGGATTGAAGGACAAGGTTCCAAAAACTATATTTAACCTGGAAATGGACATACACCTACTTAACCGTGTTGTTGGATTTGATGAAGAAGTTACCGTGGAACCTTTAAAGGCCAATGAAATGATCATGCTTACTGTTGGAACCGCCAATACTATAGGGTCTGTAGCCTCAATAAAAGATGAACATGTTGGTGTAACATTAAAATACCCTGTGCTGCAAACATA
>NZ_KI542766.1:5196-6494 GCF_000496155.1 Ferroplasma sp. Type II | reverse complement strand
TTACGATACATGGATTTCTCCTGATTGAGTTTGGGTATATCAGTTCTTGTGACAGCTTCTCCTGATATCAGCTCTCTCTTTTCTGTTAATGCAGAGAATCCAATGTGCTTGTATCCGGCATCTATACCCAATATTACTGGCTGCTTTGTCTCTCCGGTTGCATAGAGGAGCTGAATAGTGAATGGATTTGAACTGATCACCCTTGCTTTTCCAGATTTCAATAGTGTTCGTGCCTTTCCTGGTGTTGTTGGCATTAAAGGTTCGTTGCGCATGTTTATGACGGGAACCCTCAGGTCCTGTCCAGCCATGCCTGACTGTAGGTCCACATCGGGGTTGTTAGAAGGAGTTTTTAAACCATGCACACTGAGAGTTTCCTCTCTGTTTAATGCATGATCACAGTTGCCACGGACTTGTGGAGCATCCGTAGGTGTGTATGTATTTCTCCGGTCTAACTTCTGCCTTTCTTTCATATGTTTCACCATGTTTTCAAAGCCCCCTAATCAACTCTTGCGATGCCCCTCACGGGACAAGCCCCTTCCGTCAGGGAGGGGTAGTTGACTTTATAACCTCTGAGGAAGTTTGTAAGTTATTTAACGATAAATAACTATCACATCAATATAACAATATTGTTATGCATAAATGATATAACTATTTATTTATTATTTGTTAGAGTTTAGCCGTTCGCCTGAATCCAAAGCTAAGGCATTTATGAATATATGAAAGAACCTTGAGGATTTTAATAGAAAAATAGATGGACTGCCAGAAAGCTAAAAAAGGGAATTATATGATCATATTTCAATTCAAATAAATTCTCAAAGGTTCTAAAAAAATGAATATATTTGTGGGTATTGATATACGATAGAGATTTTCTAATAACCCCTCTCTTTATTATCCTATGAATGTGATTTTCATTTCATCTCTTCAACCACGTTTATTTAAAATATTCAGTTTATCCCATAATTTACTACGTTTGCAAGCGAAACCTTTATTCATGCAATCGCGATCAATATGCATGGACATAATGAATTACGGTCTCCGGGAGAAATATGATCAGTTGAAAAGATTCGGCGACAGGCTTTCCGACATGAAGACTGTCATAGAGTGGGAAAGGATCAGGCCTTTACTCAATGACTTATATATTAATAACACAGAGAAGGGTGGAAGGTCAAATTATGATCCCATACTCATGGTCAAGATACTATTCCTTCAGTCCATATATGGCATAGTTGATGAGTCCATTGAGAAGGAGATACACAATCGCCTGGATTTCATGAACTTCCTGGATTATCCTGAATCGG
>NZ_KI542766.1:0-5146 GCF_000496155.1 Ferroplasma sp. Type II | reverse complement strand
AGCCTTAAAGCTCATACCTCTATACTCAAAGGATTTAATATAATTCTATATGTAGTTGCAAGCTCTGGAAGTGAAACAGGGATCTACATTATCATGGCATCAGGTCGCTTACCCATATTGAAATTATTTTTATTATATCATTAATATCAGGTAATTCATCCATTACAATATTTCTAAGTGTATTCCTGAAAAAATCTTTTTGTTTAAGCATTTCTTTGACAAAATATTCCTTATCAAATATAATATCATAATATTCGAGTTTTTTGTTTACCATTTCTAAGTCGAATTTTACATTTTTCTTGGTAACCAAATAAAATAAATCATAAATATCCCTTGGTTTTTTTCTTGTATAAATTGCCCTTATCTTTTCTGACGCAACCTCTTGCAGCGACATCCCAGATAATATTCTTACCGGTAGGTCATATTCTGGGAAATCAAATTTCAATGCGATAGGCTTTTTTATTATTTTTTCTCTTCTGCTAATTTCAATATATACAGGTATACGATCCAAAACTCCTGTATACAAAGGTCCATTAGATAGTATCCTGAATGAAAGTGTCACATTATTATTTTTGAGAATTTTCAATTCGTTGTTTATTCCTATTAAAGATAAATTTTGATGCACGGTATTTGAAACATCATCGTTTATTTTATCGTTTGCTGTAAAATCCAAATCCTCGGAAAATCTTCTTAAGCCGTGAAATAGCCATAAATAAGTTCCACCCTTCAATATTAATGGATAATTAAATAATGAATTCAATATTAAAACTTGCATATATCTTTTCTCTTCCTGCCACGGTCTTAGTCCATGGAGTTTTGATAATGATATTATATCATTTTTCGTAATCATTTAAGCATCTCCACTATCTTTTCTATTTTTTTTATTTTTAATTTTTTTAGCCTAGTTATTAATTCAGAAAAGTCTATTTCCTTTTTAAAATCGTTCACATCAAATTTGGAAAATATACTGAAATATAATCCATCGAAAATTGCCTTATCCGGATTTGCAACAAATATAAAACTTCCGTTCTTGTTATATCTTTTGTATCCAAAAAATAACTCAGGTTTTATCTTATGGTATATTATACCAAGTTTATAATAATTCAGGGAGTTTCTAGTATTTACACATTCAATATATTGTGGAACCTGATAGGTTATCTTATGGTAGAGTAATGCAGAATTTATTGATATATAAGATGGAGAAATCAACTGTGATGCTATAATAAAGTCATCATTGATAAACGATATCTTTCCATTAACAAGCCTTGTTGCAAGACCCTTTTGAACAAGTCTGTTCATATAAACCCTGGCAATATTTTTATTCTTATTGATAAGATTTGAAATCTCTTGTACACTATAAACGCTTAATTCCGAATTTAAAGCCATATCACGAATTTTGTATAACGATAATTCTTTCATTTTAAACCTCTAAGCAAGTCTGTAAGTTATTTAATGATTACCAATTGTCACATCAATATAACAATATTGTTATGTATAAATGATATAAATATTTATTTATTATTTGTAAGAGTTCAGCTGTCTGCCTGAATCCAAATCTAAGAGAATTATGAATATATGAAAGAGCCTTGAGGATTTTAATAGAAATGTAGATTGATTACCAGAAAGTGAAAAAAAAGAATTATATGCTCATATATCAGTTCAAATAAATTCTCAAAGGTTCTAAAAAATGAATATATTTGTGAGTATTGATATGCAATATAATATTAGTCAAAAAATATGAATGTATCTGATCCTATAAATGCATCATTGAACTATGGATATGTAGTGGTAAGGTTAGATATTAATGCACTAGGTTTTGACATTCCCTGAGTTATTTGCATGAGATTGCACCGTGAAAGCATCTTCCTGTTTGTGATTGACCGAAATTATTTAGGTGTGTGATAGACCATTCAGTTATAGTTCTACTGGAGTCGGGGTTGAAAAAATCTGATTGATCTCATTACTACGGAAAATTATCACATCCAGCATAGATCAGACATATATAAGAAATTGAGAAGGAAAATTCAGAGGGAATTTAAACAAGAGTTATGAATTTCACAATAGGTATAATTAGCTTGAGAACATTATGCGTGAAAATGTTAGGGATTGAGTAAATACATCATGAAAACTAAAAGAAACAAGAAGGAGAACGTAAAAACAGTGAAATTCAGAACAGAGAACGAAATATACACTTTGCGATCATGTACAATAAAATCGTTCATTGCAATGAAGAAGGAAATTTTTAGTACTTCTGTGTTTTCCGCAATACGTTATGGTGAGTAGGAAGGCAAGGCAGGGTCTTATGTTGTATACGCGAAAAAACCAGTAACCTTTTGGTTTAAGTTCGATGGAATTAGGGTTAAGCTAAATATCAATATCAAGGATGAAAATCATAATTTAATGTCAGAAAACGAGAGAGAGTCCCAAGTAAAGAGAAATTCTATTGGCAATAAAATATATATGTTTACAAAAAACTAACTTGGATTCAGGAAAGAACATCCCTTATGAAACTCACAACATGAGTTAGTGACCTGATGTCGTCCTCGTTGTATTCTTGAAGTTTAGTTAATAGTTCTTGATCCCGACTTATTAGGTATTCTCTGTAAAGACCTGGCATCATATATCCCGCAAGATCTGGATGCTTGAAGTTATACCCCATCCAAGCAGCCATATCCTTCAGGTTATTGCTCACTGGAATCTCGATCGTATCCCTTATCACACTTAAGACATCTACAAAGTTTGGTTTCGGAGAATTATTCCAGAGTTTGTATTTTTTAAGTTTTTGTTCAATGAATTCTTTGTCGAAATGGTGCCCAGAAAATGTCACAATGTCACCTTTTACATTTGACACCTGTTTCATGTACTGTTTCAAAATGTCTTTTTCCTCATCTGATTCGTGGGCAAAAAGAAGGATCAATTTATTACTCTTCTTGAACAGCATACCGATAAGCCATATTTGCGAATCGAATGAAAGACCAGTTGTCTCAATGTCAATATATACTTCGTCATTAAAGTCAAACTGTGACTTTGCCCACTCTATCATCACTCCCTTTCTTAGTTCGATATTGTGTTCTAGATAGTTTTTCGCTATAGAAGAGAGTTTGTCTAGACCGATCCCTTTAACCATTTCTTTTTTTCTGTCAATATCAATTATTTGAGCTAAATCCTCGACATTCTTTATTCCCATCTCATTTAGTGCCTTAGAACGAAAGTGTCCTACTTTCCTAAGTTTTGAAGCGGGTCTACTACAACTTCAGGAGGATGATCTACCATCCTAATGAACTCAAGGAAATCATCTCTACTAAGAATTATGTTATTTGTCGGTATCATGTATTCGATCCCAAATCTTGAGAAGAATATACCTATCTCATGAACTGTAGGAAACTCCGATACTCTATTTAGTGAAATCTGGAGCGGGTTTTCGTTATTCATCTGCATTAGCATATAGTAACCTACAACCTGGGCAAGCTCATAGTTGCCTATATTTGGATGTGTAGACGTTTTGAGGTCAATCAGGGAGAAGGATGTAATTATATCTGCATCTGCACCCCCCACAAGTTCTGAGTAATATCCAAAAGTTGGATTCAATGCAATAATGCTGCTTTGTGAAAACCTCCTCGAATCAAGAAAGTTCTTGGACTTAGACAACATTAAAACTACGTCATCGACGTCCTGTTTCTGCGGAGCTGGCATAAGTCCATTTTTTGGGACAGGGCCAGAAGGAAACTTTAATTCCCTATAAACTACGTCAAGATGGCTTAGTCGGAAACACATTTCAACTAATTTCCGTAAGTTACTATTGTTTGGACTTAAGTAATACTGTTTTCGTGCTGATTTTGCTGACTCTATAGTATTAATCGCTGGGTCTTTCCACTTTTTCATGTTTGCATCCGGATTTGCAATTATCTGCAACGCTCCCAGTTCAGAGACCCATTGTTTCTCACTTGCATGAGGATATTTTCTCAAGAGCTCGAACCTAAAGGCATAATCAAAGGCAGTTCCAATTTGCGAGTAATTGGAAGTTTTCGGAAAGACTCCACCGACGAATTTCGGTTTTGTTGGGATATCACTAATGCGAGATACTAAGAAATCACTGATTTCAGGTCGCATTTTGATTAAGCTAGTAAGACTCATACCTTTCCCTTCTATCTGGTCAAAATATATTTTCTAGATGCATATTAATTTTACGTTGACAATGTTACCTATGAATAGAAGAAGTGTTATGGTGTTGTCAGGAATCAACTAAAGAGTAAAATGGACGATGCCTTCCGTTTTGTTATTGACCGATCTGTTGAACCCACCAATAACGGGGTAGAGAGGGCAACTATTCGCCAGTTGTATATTTACCTCTGTATATTGATTTGGAATACAACTATAATGTTGCAATTATGGGAATGGCAGGGTCAAGTAATGCACAGTATCCCTAATTAAATAATCGACTCCCTGTCTATCCACAAAAAAGTAGGACTTACTTTTGGATATAAATGGGGCTGACCGGATTTGAACCGGTGACCTCCCGGTTATCAGCCGGGTGCTCCAACCAAGCTAAGCTACAGCCCCGTGAGACCCTTATTGTTAGAAATTAAATAAATATTTCTATGTATTCTTATCTATTTTCCTTATCTGTTCAAGATCAGTGCATACCTCACACACATCGCCGGGGGTAGGCGCACCACATGTTCTGCAGGAATTCAATTTCATATTTTCATTAACATAACTATCTCTTATGGCCGGCCTTGTCTCATCAAAGAACTTTACTATAGCAAATTTAGTCCCAGGAGTTTCCTTTTCAAGCTTTTCTATAATATCCCTGAATGAATTTCTCTGTGCCATGCTGTAGTAAGGGCACCAGCTAGAGTCAAAGTCTATGCCACTTAATATTGCATAAAGCACAACCTCTTTTTCAGGTATTTTCCTTAATGGCAGTATTCTTGGCACCAAACCTTCCCTTGTATAGGAATGGGGGGCCATTCTTGCATAACGTGCAACGTCCCCCTTTGCAATATTCATCAGAATTGACTGCGCATAGTCATCAAGGTTAATTCCCAGTGCAACATAATCTGATCCATTATATTCTGAAATTCTGTTCATTAGTTGTCGTCTCATGGGGCCACAGTGTGAACATGAAATAGTTTTTCTGTCAATT
>NZ_KI542765.1:2194-4248 GCF_000496155.1 Ferroplasma sp. Type II | reverse complement strand
AGGAAGGGGCAGGGATATAAAAGTGGCAGTCATTGCCAGTGAAGAAATGCGGCAAAAGGCCAAGAACGCAGATTTCTTATATTCAATAGAAGACCTGAATAATTTTTCTGATGATAAGAAATCATTTAAGAAAGTTGTGAAAGACATAGATTTCTTTGTGGCCGAATCAACGATTATGGGCAATGTGGGAAAAAACCTTGGTATAATTCTGGGGCCACGGGGGAAAATGCCAAAGCCCTTACCCCCAGGACAGGATCCTACACCATTAATAGAAAATCTTAAAAAGAGTGTGCGTGCAAGAAGCAAGGATAAGGTTACATTCCATGTACCTGTTGGAACAAAATCTATGAAGAATGAAGACCTGTATACTAATCTCAACACAGTTATGAAAAGGATAATCTCTCACCTTGATAAGGGAAAGGGAAATATAGCCTCTGCTTATATTAAGAGTACAATGAGCAAGGCAATTACAATTAATTTAGGTGATATAGAATGAGAGAGCCAGCACAGTGGAAAGTGGATAAGGTCAAACATCTTACTGAGGAGATAGATGAAAGTCCAGTATCCGCGGTTATAAGTATAAAGGGATTGCGAAACAAAGAGTTTCAGAAAATTAGGAATGACATACGTGGAGAAGCAAAAATACAGGTTCTAAGATCAAGATTGCTCAGGCTTGCTTTGGAGAAGTCCAAAAAGAAGAATATTGGTGGGCTTATAGACTACTCATATGGCCAGATAGCACTTATAACAACAACCAAATCTCCAAAAACGGTCTACGATATACTGGTTTCTAAAAGAACCAAGGCTGCAGCCCGGGGAGGGGAAATAGCAGAGGATGATATAGTAATAGAGCCCAAGGAAACATCATTTCCTCCAGGTCCTATGATATCCGTATTCCAGAAGGCAGGAATACCAGCTGGAATAGAAAAGGGTAAAATAGTAATCAAGAGCGAAGTTACACTGGTAAAAAAAGGTCAGGCAATATCGAAGGACAAGGCTCAGGTACTTGAAAAACTTGAGATACTTCCTGTCACAGTAGGCCTTGAGATGATAGCTGCATACGATGATGGGCTTGTGTACACAAAGGATGCACTTTCTATCACAGTGGAACAGATAGTATCTGATATGGCAGGAGCATTCCTGAAGGCAAAAGCACTTGCATTGAAGACGGACTTCCTGGTGCCGGAAATAATGCCTGAACTTCTATCTAAGGCACATCTTCAGGCACTGGGACTTGCACTTGCAGCAAACTTTGTTGATGAGAAGAATATAGATATTTTTATAAGGAAAGCTGTAATAAACGCTACAACTCTAAATTCATTAATAAATAAAGATTTAAATAATGAAAATATAGAGGATGAAAACCCTGAAGAAAGCAAAACAGAGGACAAGAAAGATGAAGGATCGGAGATGACGCAGCAGCGGGACTCGGGTCTTTATTTGGATGAGGTGACAAAATGGAATATATATATGGAGCTTTACTGCTTCACTCAGCAGGAAAAGAAATAGATGAAGAGAACCTGAAGAAGGTACTGACAGACGCAGGCGTAGCGGCAGATGACGCAAGACTTAAATCATTGCTTGAAAGCATGAAGAATGTAAACATAGAAGAAGTCTTGAAAAATGCCGCAGCAGCACCTGTAGCAGCAGCACCTGCGAAGGAAGAAAAGAAAGA
Organism: Ferroplasma sp. Type II; assembly: GCF_000496155.1. Classification (NCBI taxonomy): domain Archaea; kingdom Methanobacteriati; phylum Thermoplasmatota; class Thermoplasmata; order Thermoplasmatales; family Ferroplasmaceae; genus Ferroplasma; species Ferroplasma sp. Type II. Next base: position 2,573 of record NZ_KI542765.1, on the reverse strand, counting down.
GGAGAAAAAGAAAGAAGAGAAGAAAGAAGAAAAGAAGGATGAATCGGATTCAGACGCAATGGCCGGTTTAAGCTCTCTTTTCGGATAAATACATTTTTTTATTTTAGATTTTTATGGGTTTTTATAGTATTTTATGGATAATAATTAAGTATCTGTTGCCAATAGGCATTTTAGCGTATTCTATAATAAAATTCAATCCGTTTCTGATAATGATCTCAGTTTTATGGTTACTTGTAACATTGGTTGTTTCTCTTATAAATTTCAGTATTAAAAGCAATTTTGTAAGATCTTAAAATTAATAAAATTAAATAAGTTTTAACTCCTGAAGCTTTTCATATACTTCTTTTGCATGTTCTCCCCGGGCTCACTTTCGGGTATC
>NZ_KI542765.1:1167-2144 GCF_000496155.1 Ferroplasma sp. Type II | reverse complement strand
TTCTTAAATATTTTGGTGGTTCTATATCTTCATCATTGCTTGTTTTTATTAATGATAACAATCCTAAATCGAAACCTACTGGTTTATCAGGAATCAGTGAATAATTTATATTATTATTTTCATTAACAGTGAATATAGCATAGTATTTTCCTGTATTCTCCCTTTTTATTGTTAATCCCTTTATTTCTCCATTGATTTCTCTATGCTTGAACATTCTTATTTTTCCTATTTTTGATAATTTTAAATGTGTTTTATCTAATATTTCAAATCCAGATTGTGTATATGTAAATGATTTGTATACTTTCTTTGATTTAAATCTTGGAAAACCTGCTTTTATTTTTTTACCTTTTTCCTTTTCATTTATTCTTCTAAAGAAATTATCATATGCTTTGTCTAACCTATTTGCAACATCCTGAAGTACCTGTGAATATATATATTTATATTCAGGGAATTCATTTTTTAACTCTGGTAATTGATTCTGCTGGTATGTATAATTAACATTTATATTATAATAAAAATCCTTCTTTAATTCATATGCCATCTTTCTCTGTTCTAACATTGCATTGTATAAATTATGGGATAAATCAAGAATATAATCTATCTTTTTGATTTGCTCTTTATTCGGGTATATTCTGAATTTATAAGCCCTCATGCCTTTTTGCCTCCTGTGAGTCTACATATTCTTTTAAAACATCTAATGTAACCTGGCCTGATGTTGCCAAAAAATAAGAAGGAGCCCAGAATTCATTATTATATAATTCATTTTTAACATCGGGAAAGTTTCTCTGTATTTCCCTTGATGTTATTGTCTTTATTGCATTTACATATTTTGTGATATTTAATAATGGCGTTGCCTTGAATAGCATATGGAAATGATCCTTATCGCATTCTATATCCAGTACATCAACATTGAATGTTTCTGATATTTCCCTTATCTTCATTTTTAGAAAATCAACTATTGCATCATTAAAAAACTT
>NZ_KI542765.1:0-1117 GCF_000496155.1 Ferroplasma sp. Type II | reverse complement strand
CTGGTTATTCACCATATCGTCAACATACTCATATATCCTCTTTCCAAGCAGAATCTGGTTTTCACTGAACATCCACTCCTCCTCATTCCCAACGGCTTTCAAAAAGGCATAGTATATGGATTTCTGAATATCATTATGCATGTTTTTTCTGCCGAATTTTATTGAGTCGGATTTTCCATAATTAAAATAATATGTAATCAAATCTATTAAATACTTTGAATTCTCTGACCATGGATCCATAATTTTTGATTCCATGGATTTCTTGCTCTTCAAGAGCTTTGCATTTTCTATAACCTCCACTGGGTTTCCCTTCAGGGACTTAATTTCAGAGTCTGTAAGATCATACATTAATTTTACTATTTCGTTTTTATATTTCGGGAAAAGATATTCAAGTACCTTACGTTGGCTTGGTGATTCAAGCACGAATCCCTTTGAGGCTATTTTTTCCCGGATGAATGGTTTTAATTCATCATCAAATTCAAGTTTGTCCAGAAACTGGTCAATATCATATTTCTGGTAATCTATAATGTAATAATTGTTTTTCAGGGCATAATTGATCTTGTCCTTTCTTAAATGAGCCATTAACTGTTTCGTACTGATCCTCTTCTGTATGAATTCATTTATGATCTCTGGATTATCGGGTATAAAATCCATGAAGTCTGACTGTATTTTAAATGGAATATCAGGTAATAGCATATGTTTCAGCATTATGAAGACTATGTTATGGTCAAAATCTTCATAGACATCCAGCACAGCATTATAAACGGATACAGTTATCTTATTTCCCGAGGTTCCCAGTACTATTTTTCCTTCCTGTGTTTCAAAGGGTATATTCTCTTCCCTCAGAAGGTCTGATATAAAATCACTATCAATTTTTTCCCTACATGTTGCTGTAAAATAATTCTTAGTGGAATATACCCTTAATTTTTTTAATTTAACTGTATTAGTAAATGCCAGAAGCCTGTAAATATCATTATCATAGTTTTGTATCCCTGATATTATAAGTTCATCAGCGTTTCCTCTTTTACAGTAATTAACTGAACCGTAATTTGTCTTTATAACTCCCATGAGAGGGGCTTTTTCATTTTCCAGTATCCTGTATGTTCAGAAATCCGCA
>NZ_KI542764.1:29209-30837 GCF_000496155.1 Ferroplasma sp. Type II | reverse complement strand
TTCCATATGGCAGGGAGGTATTTTATAAGCTCATTCCGGAACGGGTTGAGTTTTTAACGACTTATTTAGACGACATGGCTGGAAATCACAAAATGCCTGTAACAACAAAAAAATCAAATAACAATGCATCCTTTTCTAAGTGCAGAAGGTGTTATGACCATCTGGCAGGACATGATGGTGTAATGCTTCTGAAAATATTTTTACTGAAAAAATGGCTTAAACAGATAAATGACAAACCCGAATTTGATCTAACTGATAAGGGCGAAATAAATATGATGAGGCTTGGAGTTAAGATTCCTGTGAAAAGGAGACATGGAAGAATTTTTGCATATGGATGCAGAGACTTAACAGAAAAAGAATTTCATCTGGGAGGTTCCCTGGGTTCAGAAGTCATGAAGGCACTTATTGCAGGGGAGTTCATTTCTCTACATGAAAATTCAAGAATCATAACCGTCATAAAACCCATAAAGGATTGGATTGAGGCATAAAATACTAAATTCCAAACTTTAATTCGATTCTTTTTAATTATTCCTTACAATTCAATCAGAAAGAACACCACTGAGTTAACAACATCGATGAATTCTCTGGAAGACATGTACATTTATTCAATAAATAATAAATTAATTAAATATTTTCAGAAGTTGCCCGTGGTGGAATTTTTAAAACGTTCTAAATAATATTAATTTTTAAATATTTATCATAAATTACCAAGTTCAAAGATTAGTAATGCTTCTGTAGGGATGCATTATATACTATCATTTCCATGATATCTGAAGAGAAGGCAAAAAAATATTCTTTAAAGATTACCAAAGAAAAAAGGAAAAACCAGAAAATAACAATTATAAAAACTAAGATAGACATGGATAAATTAAGCAATAAAACAGTAAACACATTAAAGATGCTATTTTTAGAATCCAAATGGCTGTTCTCCCTTAATATTTGCTGAACATAATGCGCATTATCTAAAGATTTTGCTCATTATAATGCGCAAAAATAAAATACCCTACGAAATATCGTGTCATGATTCAAAAATCGCTTATGCGAACAGTGATCCAGGATCAACTGACTGAAATCGAGAGATCGGATCACATTGTCCCAAGAGATGCTTTTGACCTTGGATTAAGTTACAACGGTTCCTCCGCATTTATCATCAAAGGGATCAGGAGGTGTGGCAAGAGCACAATGCTAAAGCAGATTATCAACAGCAGGTTCCGGGATTCTTTTTTCTATTTCAATTTTGACGATGAACGAATATCAGGATTTGCAGTAGAAGATTTTCAGTAGAAGATTTTCAGGTACTGATGGAGACTTTTATGGAGTTGTTCGGGGACATGAGAAATGTGTTCTTCGATGAGATCCAGAATGTAAAAGGCTGGGAACTGTTCATCAATTGACTTCTTCGGGAGGGATATAGGGTATTTATCACAGGGTCAAATTCTAATCTCTTGAGCAGGGAACTTGGAACCCACTTGACTGGAAGACATGTGGACATGGAGCTCTATCCTTTCTCATTTCTTGAATTCCTAAGGACAAGGAACATAGATTTACCGAGGAACGACTATTCTACTCAATGGAAAGCAACGGCTGCTAGATTGTTCAACGAGTACTACTTGTCCGGAGAAATGCCT
>NZ_KI542764.1:24675-29159 GCF_000496155.1 Ferroplasma sp. Type II | reverse complement strand
ATTGAACCTGACGGATTTCAATACTTCCACTTCCATCTGTTTTCAAAGTTGCGGCAGTAAGATACATATTAATTATAAAATTTACAACTCCACTATGGTTTTCTGCTGTAAAAATATCCTGTTCCGAATCTATTGTGATATTATATGAGCTATTTATTATATAATTTCGTAGTGAGATAAAACTGATATGTAAACATTTTTACCATTATTTTATTGAATGGTAATAAGAAAGTAGCTTGTTTCGTATAGCATCTCTGGAATAATATTCTGCCCTTTCGAAACCCTTATTTCTATAATAATCACTATTATCCAGTACTTTATAGACTCCTTCTATGTTTTCCTTAATATCTTTAGGATTTACAAGCAATGCAGCACCATCTGAAACCTCTCTTATAACATCTATATCAGAGCTTAGTACCGGCAATCCGGTTTTGAATGCCTCTACCACTGGGTACCCAAAGCCTTCAGCCAGTGTAGGGAAAAAGAGCATGTCACAGGCACCGTATATTTTATTAATTTTTTCTGCATCCACATCTGTAAATGTAATACTATTCCCTACTGGAACGCCTATCCTCACAAGCTGGTACTCCTCTCCCAGGCGATCCATTAATTCCCTAACCATTGAAAGATTTTTTCTTGGCTGATCGGATGATACCGACAATATAAGTTTTTTATTTAATGGCAATCCTAATTCTTTGCGTAATTCATCCTTTCTATTCAATGGATAAAAATTATCAGATATATATGGAGATATCACAGATATTTTACTTTCATTAATATTAAATCTAGTGCTTATCTCATGTTTTACAGAATCGGAGATCGTAATAATGTTATCATATTTCAAATATTCATCTATATATTTTCTCATACCGATTCTTCTTAATTTTTCCACACTACTAAGATCCTTAATATTCTCAGTGAATGCAATAATATCATGGATTGTTACAACCATATATTTGCTTTTAAACATTGGTTTGATTGTCTGTGATGTTATATGTATTATATCATCACAATTATTTATGGCCTTAATTCCAGATTTATAGATAAGGTCACTGAATAAATAATTTAAAACGGAATTTTCAAGGCCTCTGTATGGTGATTTAAAGAGAGCGTCTTGAAATTTATTATTGAATATGAACTGAACTATCCTGCTTTCAGGTGCCATTAAAGTGTAAAGGTCATAGGCATATTTTCCAACGCCAGTTTTCGAAGAATCTACTGTAATATACGTTACCACTGTGATGCATTGTCTCATTATAGAAATATTTTTGTTACGTTAGAAATCGGCAAATTTTCGTTGATAATTTGGAAATTAAAACATTTTGATATAATTGTATCAAATAAAAATCTCAATATTCTTTGAGTCAAACGAATGCCCGTAAGATTACTAAAATTCCTATTCGGAAAAAATCAACAAAGAATTCAAATAATATCTTTGGATAAACTGTGCAATAATGAGGTTAAATGGATAATAGAAAACTCATAGCCCTGAGGTCTTTTATAATAGCAGCTGGTGCAACTGCTGCAGCTTCCTTTGTGGGAGTCTTTGCAGTTATGATAGGAGCATCAGCGGTTGAAATGGGCTGGCTGCAATCATCATCCAACTCACTGAGCAATTTGGGGCAGATTCTCTGGGGGCGTATTAGTGATAGGGTCAGGGCGACGAACGCCCTTTCTGATTTTAGGAAGCGTAATATTAGCTATTCTATGGTACATGCTTCCATATTCTTATAATCCAGTGGATCTCATTATCCTCTATGCATTGATATCGCTTTTTTCAGCCATGATAACTGTCAACTGGTACTCATTCATAGCTGATAATATTGCAGAAAAAAGGGGGCATTTCCTTGCTATAATAACCAATATCGCATCTATGGGCACAGTTATATCTTTGATTGCTATTTTTTTCCTGCTTGATAGCAATTCAAGGAAGGATATTATTATTCCATTCACAGCAGCATCGATTTCATACATAGCATCTGCTTTGATAGGATTTATGCTCACAGAGAAAAAAAGCAAATCAATAATGAGCAAAAATCTTCTAGGGTACCTTAAAAACCCTAAAAAATAATAGTATATTCTATCAATATTTTATGGCAACTAATGTACAGTCTTTTTTCTGGTCACTGGCCTGGCCGATGTTTCCCATAACAATTGTTACAATTATGGGCTTTTCCTTAAAAGTTGTGGCATTGCTCACCATTGCGGCAATTGGATCAGCACTTGTTACACAGTATTTTATTGCAAAATTTATTGATAATATCAACAGGATTCCTTTAATTTTCCTAAATAAGATTATGTTAAGCGGGATACCATTAATGTATGCCTTCTTTGATTCTTTTCCTCTTTTTATAGGAATTGAAATATACAGTGGTTTTTTAGGTTCAATTCAGAATTCTATTCTTACCTCTTATACACTGGATGTCGTTCCGGAGAGTCACCGGGCCGAATATATTTCTATACTCAATGGGTTTAATGGTGCAATTTATTTCGCAGGAGCGTTAACTGGGGGGTACCTTCTTTCTTTGTTTATAGATTTCTTTCCACTGAAACTTGCACTTATATTTTCATATATCATTGTATTTAGTGGTAGATTCATTTCGTCTTTCCTGTTCCGTGGCCTTAAAGAAGTAGGTGGCGGGAGAAACAGGGGGGCATTAAGCATACTGTTTAAACCAAGGCAACCCGGTTCACCCTCTGGGGCCCCCATAAATCCCCGGTGAATAAATTACTATTATTATCTGACAAATTTTAATGAGACTTTGATACAAATTTATTCATCGGCCCCTCTGAGGATTTTTTCATCATTCGGGTCAGTTTCACCTCCCTGACACTGCACGTCAGGGAATACTGTTCCAGGAAATTAAGTACATTTGCAACATCTTCGATCCTGAGTATCATAACTCCCCTCAGGAGCTTTGTACTATTTTTACTCAAAGCAATTATGTCATAATATTCTAAAATTATCAACGAAAATATGGCAATTTCTAATCTAGAAACTATAATATATAGTTTATTTATTACTTTAAAAGGAGAGGATATATTAATATGGAAAACGATGAAATTGAATTTGAAATAAAAAATATTGGACCTATTAAAAAATCAATTATACGTACCAAGAATATTACAACCATATTAGGACTTCCCAATTCAGGTAAAAGTTATGCACTTAGATCAATATACTGGTTTCTTCAACTTCTTGATGAATACAGATTTAAAGAATTTAATCGCTTAGTTAACCATGTTAAATCAGACGAAATTTTAGAAAACAAAATTATGAATGATATGAATAAAGAAATAGAGAAGGAATTAAATGGTATAGTTGATGATTTTATATCAAATAAACAAAATATCCTTCATGAAGTGTATAAAAATAATATAAAAATAAACTATAAAATTAATTTAGAGAAATTAAAATTATTAATTAAAGGTGTATTTAAAGATACTCTTAAGCAATATACAGGGTCTAGTAATATAAAGAATATTAAGGTTAATGGAAAATCAATAGATACGATAATAGATGATTCAATATCGGAAATACCAATATTTGGCTCTGAATACTCAAAGGATGATAACGGATTACACTTTATGTATTCAATACCAAGAAATTCAAATTTTACCCCTGAACAATATTATGAAATAATGAAAAAACTAAGGCGACATCCATTAACTGTTACGATCAATCCAATGAATATTAGCAAAGCAGGCACGAGTATAAACGTGGATGTCACTTTTTCGATTTCAAAGGCAAACGATGAATATTTCCAGGAAAGGCTAGATTTTTATGGATTAAATTTCCCCGGTACAAATATTTCGATTGAAAACTTTCCATATATGGGAATAATTATATCTAATATTTCTAAAAATATATGGACATCTATAATTAATTTTTCATTAAAAAATATAAAATCGGCTATTTCTGATATTTCGGGAATTAATTCGATTAAATTTATTCCGTATGGCAGAAATATAATAGTTCAATTATATAATAATTCATTGAAAAAAAGTTTATATTATCCTGGAGAAATTTTAGAAGATTTGAGTGTTTTAAAAAGTGCGCCATTTTCAAGTTATTTTAAGTGGCTTGATGCTGGAAGAGAAAGACTAAATAATAATCAAAATGAATTAATTAATTTATTTAATTTTATTATAAATGGTGAAATCAAGTCAGATTCAAACACCAATGCCCTGAAATACTTTTTTGGTGATAACAAATCTGTTGATATAGTTTTGTCGTCTGCCATGGTAGAAGAAATAACAGGATTAATGCTTCCCATTATTTCATCAAATGATAAAGATTTAATTATCATTGAAGAACCCGAAGCACAGCTTCATATTAGCACACAAATAATAATGGGAATATTATTGGTGGCTTTAGTTAAGAAAAAAGATATTAAAATTATTTTTTCAACGCACAGTGATACACTTGTAATTGTTATGAATTACTTGCTAACTCAACATGTAGAGAAAAATGATGTCAAAAT
>NZ_KI542764.1:23798-24625 GCF_000496155.1 Ferroplasma sp. Type II | reverse complement strand
GGAATTACTGATTTCATAGATAGATTATTTAACTGGAGCATTGGTGTTATTTCTAAAACACAAAAGGACCAAAATGGTGAAAATAAAAATGACTGAAGTTAACTTTCAGAAGTTAAAAGGGGACAATGAATGGGCAAAACTCGGTGAAAATGAATGCTATGCAGAATTGCCAACCAGTTTCTCAGCAATTTTTAACGTAGAGCACTTTAAAAACAACGGTTTAAAACATTGTGATATAATATTTATAGGTAAACAAATCTTTTTTATTGAGCTAAAAAATACTAGTAATACAACAAATAAGGGTGAAATAATACAAAATATTTTTGAGAGTATAGAACCTAAATATAACGGTTCTAAGAAAATATTAGAGAGCCTACTTAAATTGTATAATAATGGCGTTTCAAAATCTTTTAACAATAAATGCTATACATTTTTTGTGTCCAATGAAACCATATCAATACTGCAGGCAAATAAAAGTATATTTACCAAACAAAAATATAAGCTCTCACATTTAAAAAGCGAATTAGATTTCATTATACTAAAACCATGCTGTTCAAATTTATTTGAATCGGGAAATTTTTTAAAAATTCTTTAATTGTGATACGTTTTATTGTTATTTTTCCGATGGTCTGTTACATAACTATTAAAATGTAGGTTTATACAAACAGAAAATTTCGTTCCTCAGAAACTCTACATCAGTAATCTGCTGATATTGAGATGAGTGTGTATTTAGGTTATTTAATGAGGAATATTAATATAACTTATTATATTAAGTACATTAACATGGTTGATTATTTAGATGAGGAAGAATACAATAGATGGCTCTC
>NZ_KI542764.1:0-23748 GCF_000496155.1 Ferroplasma sp. Type II | reverse complement strand
TTTGATGAACATGTAGTCAACACTGCTAAAATAATAGATAAATACTATATACCAACACGGTACACTGATGCATGGTCGGAAGGAGTACCAGAAGATTATTACACATTGGACGAAGCAAATGAGGCAATAAATTGTTCTGAAACAATAATCGATGAGGTTGAAAATAAATGGAAATCATTGAAAAAAGAATGAATCAAAGAAATGATATATTACATAATGCAATCAAATATGCAGATAGCCTTAAATTTAAATGTACAGCAATATTAATAGGGTCCTATGCTAGAGGAGATTTTAATTTGTGGAGTGATATAGATATATTAATTATTGGAGATTTTCAGGGCAATCCATTACAAAGATTAAAAAATATCGATTTCCCTCCTGGATATGAAACAATATTATTAACAATAGATGAAGTAAATAAATTGAAGTCTAAAAATAGCAAATTCATAAAGGATGCCTTTAATGATGGGATAATTTTAAGAGATGATCATCTTTTATTTTCATCCAATAGCAAATAGTTTTATAAAACAGGTCTATAGTCTCTTTTGCTCTCGTTATCCATGGAGGCCAACTACCCCTCCCTGACGGAAGGGGCTTGTCCCGTGAGGGGCATCGCAAGAGTTGATTAGGGGGCTTTGAAAACATGGAGAAAAATATGAAAGAGAAGCAGAAGTTAGACCGGAGAAATACATACACACCTACGGATGCTCCACAAGTCCGTGGCAACTGTGATCATGCATTAAACAGAGAGGAAACTCTCAGTGTGCATGGTTTAAAAACCCCTTCTAACAACCCCCATGTGGACCTACTCTCACCGGTAGGAGGGCATAAAGCCGATATGCCGGTATTTATTCTAAACGATGATGGAAAACCATTGATTCCATGCAAACCCGCCAAGGCAAGACATCTTCTAAGTGACAAGAAAGCCAAAGTAATTTCTTCTAATCCGTTCACAATACAGTTGCTTTGGCATTGTGAGGGAAACGTGGAAACAATAACACTGGGCATAGATTCTGGATACAAACACATAGGTTTTTCTGCTGTAACAGACAATAAAGAACTCATATCCGGGGAAGTAGTAATAAGAACTGACATACCGAAGCTCAATGAAGAAAAGGCAATGTACCGCAGAAAAAAGAGAAATAAGCTCTGGTACAGGAAACCAAGATTCATGAATCGTGGCAATAATAAAGAAGGACGGTTCGCACCAAGCATTGAACACAAACTGGAAACTCATATAAGATTGATTGAGAAGTTGAAGCGAATACTTCCCGTATCAAACACAGTGATAGAGGTTGCATCCTTTGATACCCAGAAGATGAAGAATCCTGAGATAAGTGGAATAGAATACCAGCAGGGAGAACTTCAGGGATATGAGATCAGGGAATATCTCCTTGAGAAATTCCATCGCACATGTGTGTATTGTGGCAAGACAGGTGTGCCTCTTGAAATAGAGCATCTAACGCCCAGATCAAGAGATGGTCCCGATACGGTCAATAATCTCGCAATCTCATGTCATGACTGTAACCAGAAGAAGAACAACCTCACAGCAGAAGAGTTTGGATATCCTGAAGTGAGGAAGAGGGCATTGATCACCATGAGAGATGCAGCATTCATGAACACTGTAAGGTGGAAGCTTACACAACTTACAGGATCAGAACATACATTGGGATTCATTACAAAGAAGAATCGTATTTCTCTTGGTCTGGATAAAACCCATGCCAACGATGCATTTGTGATTGCTGGAGGAACATGCAGGTAAGATCCACTGTTTTCAATGCAACACAGAGACGGAGAAATAACCGTTCCCTTCAAATTAACAGAAAGGGGTTCATGCCATCAATAAGAAGGAAAAGATATGCATTCCAGCCTGGAGATATAGTTGTGTATGATCATGAGAGATTCAGTGTTGTTGGTATGCATAACTATGGGAAATCAATCGTAATAAAAGGAGGAGGGAAGAAGATGGACATAAACACGAAGAAGGTCAAGCTGGTAAAATATGGAAAAGGATTGCAATTCGCACCCCAATTCCTTCCCACCCTTTCGGATGGGGTCTCATTGGGGGGAGTTAGATGAATGTTATATTACTTAAAAACGAAATGGGGTTAAAAGCATGATTACAGCATTGGTTGATATCACAGAGGATTTTCCCATACTCAAGCGGCAAATTAATGGACATCGATTAGTATATCTGGATTCAGCTGCAACATCCCAAAAACCACAATCAGTCATTGACTGCATCACCAGATACTATGAAAACACCAATGCCAATGTTTTGCGGAGTGTACACACTCTGGCAGAAGAAGCAACGGTAGCGATGCAGGACGCCAGGGAAAAGATTGCACGCTTCATCCATGCCAACTCTGCCCGTGAAGTAATATTTACCAGGGGAACGACCGAAAGCCTCAACACTATTGCTCGAGCGTGGGGAGATAAATTTTTAAAAGAAGGGGATGAAATTGTCCTTTCTCCCATGGAACACCATTCCAATATTATCCCATGGCAGCAGTTAGCGAAGAGAAAGGGAGCGCATTTACGATACATTGATCTCAATAAAGATGGGACAATTACTATAGAATCCGTAAAAAAACAAATTAACAACAGAACCAGAATTGTGACCCTTTCAGCGGTGTCAAACGTGTTAGGCACCATAAATCCCATAGCTGAGGTAGCAAAACTGGCGCACGAGGTTGGAGCTATTATGGTCGTTGACGGGGCTCAATCAGTCCCGCACCAGCCCACAGATGTTCAGAACCTGGGAATAGATTTCCTTGCTTTTTCCGGCCATAAGATGCTGGGGCCTACTGGAATAGGTATTTTATGGGGCAAAGAAGCTTTACTGGAGGCTTCGGACCCAGTCGTATTCGGTGGAGAAATGATTGCATATGTTGACAGAGAACATGCAACCTGGGCCGAACTCCCTGCAAAATTTGAGGGGGGTACACCGCATATTGCTGGGGCTATTGGCCTTGGCAGCGCTGTGGATTACTTAAATGCTATTGGCATGTCCAGAATTGAGGAGCACAGCCGGGAACTTGCACAAGAAACTTATCAGAGGTTAGAAGAGATACCTGGAGTCATAGTCTATGGTCCGCCTTATCCACGAACCAGCGTTGTAGCCTTTAACATTTCAGGAATACACTCCCATGATGTCTCTCAGGTTCTTGATGCGCAGGGAATAGCCATCCGCGCCGGACATCACTGTGCCCAACCTTTGATGCGCTGGCTGGATGTTGGATCTACAGCCCGTGCCAGCTTCTATCTATATAACAGTGGTCAAGACATTGATGCTCTTGTGGATGCCATAAAGACAGCAAGGAGGTACTTTAAATTATGAATCTTGATGATATTTACCGTGAGGAGATATTAGAACATAATCAGTCGCCAAGAAATTACGGACATTTGGAACATCCTACGGAAAGTGCCGGACTATTAAATCCAACCTGCGGTGACCAAATTAAATTGGAATTGATCATAAAGGAGGGACGAATTGAGGACATTTGCTTTAGCGGGCAGGGATGTTCTATCAGTATGGCATCGGCATCCATGCTGACTGAAGCCATTAAGGGAAAAACTGTTGATGAGGCACTGACACTGGTATCAAATTTCAAAGCCTTCCTGGCAGGTGGAACCTCAAACGTTCCTTTAGGTGATTTAGAGGCACTGCATGGTGTATCACAATTTCCTAGTAGAGTGAAATGCGCCACATTAGCACATAATGTCTTGGAAAAAGCTATTGCAGAATACAAGCCTGAACAGTAGAACAAAAGTCGTCTCCCAAAGCACTGTTCCCATCTTTAGAATGGTGAGCTACTTCATACCAGGGCATTGAGGCTCCTGTTTCACCGACAAAACTTGCACTTGCATATGGACTTATATTAAATCCTTTGAGTATAGAGGCATTATCTCTATCAGGCTTGAATTCTCTGTGCCCACGGATATTTATAAGAGTTGAAGCTTTATTCAAGTACTTCTGTTATTCCTTTTATTAATTTATATAGCTGGACTTTTGCGTTAATTTTATTTATACCCTTAACTCTTTAATTTCTATGTAATAGGCATCCTATTTTTTACATTTAATCCATTACCAACATAGTATTTCTGGTTATCTGCATTGAATGGAAAGATTAATATCCATATTACGTATAATGTGTAATATGGTAGAACTTCCAGACTGGGTTAGGAAATACAAGACCAAGGGTGTGGAGATCAGGGTCTCCGGTGAGAGGTATTATGCATATAAAATGTCCAGCAGATGGAATAAAGACAAGAAAAGGGCTGATAAGGTAACCGGAGAGTACCTCGGTGTTGTGACAAAGGATGGAATAATAAAACCAAGATCTACAGGCATGGTAAGGTCTGATTATGAATATGGGAATATAGCATTGCTCTATGGAATAGCAGAGAAGACTATACTTCCTGTATTGAAGGATATATATCCATACATGTACCGGAGGATTATCAACTATGTAATCCTCAGGAATATACAGCCATTGCCCATGAAATCTGTACGGTACCTCTATGAGAAGACATATCTCTCCAGGATATCAGATGAATCCATGACAGCTTCTTCAATATCCGGAATGCTATCCTCACTTCCGGAAGACAACAGCATCAAGGCCATGAAGAGGCTCACAGAAAAGGGTGAATATGTACTCATGGATTCAACTGCAATATTCTCAAGGTTTGAAAATATGTCATTCCTGGAAATTGGCCATAATTCAAAGGAGATTCACCTGCCACAGATCAATGTAATGATGCTCTTCTCCTCAACCAGGACAATGCCAACATTTATCCGTATACTGCCGGGGTCAATAAGGGATGTCACAGCCATGGCCAATACTGTTGACATTGCTGGTGTTGAAAGATGCGTTATAGTTGCTGACAAGGGATTCTTCCCTGCAGACAATGTGAAGAAGCTTAAGAAAAGGCATCTCAGTTTCATCATACCATTAAGGAGGAATTCATCACTTATTCCAGATTCTGGAGAATTCTCAGGTGTCTTCATGTATGATGGAAAGCCGGTGAAGTACTGGAACAGTGAGAATGATGTGTATATCTTTGAGGATCCTGTTCTGAAACGTGAGGAGGAGAAGGATTACCTCATACGCATACATAAAAATGCAAGGAGCAAAACATCATTCAATGAACGATCTGAGTATTTCGGTAAGCTATACCTACTTTCTGATCTCAGAGAGAATCCGGAAAGGATATACAGGTTATATAAGCAGAGGGAATATGTTGAATATGCCTTCAATGTGTACAAGAATGATCTTGAAGCAGATAGATCATATCTCAGGGATGATCACATGCTCTTCTCCTACATGTTCCTGAACCTTCTGTCTCTGTACCTCCATTTTCAGATACTGAATATGATAGATGGGAAATACAGTGTCAGGGATGTTCTGCTTATACTTTCAAGGGTAAAGGCCTATAGAATGGAAAGCGGAGAGATCATGAGTGAGATACCAAAGAAAGCAAATGATCTGGTGTCAACCCTAAAGATAAATCTTGACCTATTACGTAAAAAATGATGAGTTAAGGTTATACTTAACAATTTAAGTAATCGCCCGATATCCAAAAATCTCTTCCAAAGCCGATTTTAAGAAAAATCTTATATATTAAATTTAACTTATAATTAACTGGAGGTGAAAAGTTGAGCATCAGAATTCTACATCAGGCAATGATGAAGAAAATTAAGAGGAAGTAATTTCCACTTTACAATAACTAGTTTATGAAAGAACACAAAGCATTGGATAGGGTTACATTGGTAATGGGCTATGAGTGTAATCTAAACTGTTCATATTGCCCAGTTCATAACTTAAATTATCTTAGAAATCCCCTATCGCTGTCTGAATGGTCTTGGATTATTGAAAAATTAGTTCGCTCTTTTAACGAAGATATACCATTTTTTTTGAGCGGTGGAGAACCCACTTTCAACTTTGGACTTGTAAATCACGTAGTTTCCACACTTTCAAAATACAACAGAAAAACCATCTTGATAACCAACGCTACTCTATTGAATAAAAATAAGATTAAAAAATTGACTGAAAATAAGTTAAGCGGATTACAAGTCACATTCCACTTTTATTATTTTAAGGACGTTGAAAAAATGAGAAAAGAATTAAAAAGAGTTTTAATTTTATTGACAGAATATAAAAAATTAAGTTCTGGAGTTACTGCACTTTCGGTGAATATAAACACTGAAAGAGATTTTTTAATTTTAGAACAACTAAATAAAATTGCAGTGAAAGGTTACCTTAATGAGATTGATATTTTAGAATTGTCTCTTTTGAATGAACATGTAAAAATATCTCCATCAAACTCCTATCTTAAAAATTTAAGGGAGTATACAGAAGTTGAAGTTTCCAATTATGAAAGAAATGACGCAGAACTGAGGGAGATCGCTATAACTCCAGATGGTTTTGTTATCCCCATGGAAACCATATATCCATTGATGCTCAAAGATCGTACAAAATCGAAAATTTTTAAGAATATCAGAGAAAGCGACTTTAATGAAATCCTGAATCTAGAAAATTTGACCGTATTTGAGGATATTATAAAAAACTGGAAGGAATAAAAATGAGAAATCAACAACCTTATTTAGTATTTTTGGACTTCTTCATCACAATGATTGGTGCTTTTGCTATATATTCAACAAATTTTATTGCATATTCCAATTCAATACCAATTATTGGGAGTCTCTATGGTATTTCAATTGTGATCCGAGGTTTCTTACCCCTATTAGTGCATAAGAACTGGCTATTCAGAAATTTACCGATCGTTCACCTGTCTTTCCTGTTTCTTGTGGTCACATTCGCTATCCTCTTTAATAATATTGTTCTTTATCTGGTTGGTATATCGGTATCTCTATTCCTAGGAATGTTCACTGGAAGTTATGTATATAACCTTGAAATTACCTGGGCCAAGGATTTGAGTGAACCTTCAAAATTCTTTTCACTGGTTACCGGTGCTGAGGCTTTTGCGTTTCTTGTTGCCCCGATACTTACTTATGTCACTCCAGATAAGATCCTTTTTTTGTCAATTCTATTGTCTCTTATTACTCTGGCAGCCTTATTTCTGTTTTACTTCAGGTATTTTGGAGGGGTCGAGATAAAGCCAAAATTCTTTTCTGGAGAGATTGCCATGGTCAGGAAGATTGCAATCATTACGATAATTGCGAGCTTGAACTGGTTCCTGCAGTATCTCTGGATGGGCATGGTATTTGGCCTTGGGTTGAAACAAGGTGTTCCAGACACATTGATACTGGGCGCAATTGAAGGAGAAACTATATTATATATGGCAATACAATTTGCAATCAACACAAGGGGATTGAGGTCTTACGCAAGGGTAAATACTGGACTGGCGTTAATATGCATATATGCTATAATGGTTGCATTGTTCGTTTCACTTACTTTCATAATGGTCAATCATTTGATTTTTCTGCTCCTATTGTTCTCTTTTGCCATTTCTTCTGCTGTAATTGAACCACTGGTTGATACTTTAATTTCTTCAACTGACCGGGCATCGGAAAACTCCACAATAATCCTAAGTTTTAAATCCATTGGAGGAGGACTTGGGTATGCTTTATCCTCCTTCTTACTTGCTATTTGAAGACAATTATCAACAGTATGGCAACCTCAAAAGAAGAAACCGGTTATGGATAGTTTAAGGTTAAACAACTGGAAAGAGATATATATAACAGATGATTTATATAAGTATTTAAAGGAGGTGATGTAAATGTCTGGAAGAGTATATACAGCTGAGGAGAAACACGATATAATAATGGAGTCATTCCAGAATCCTGATATTACAATATCACCAAAATGCAGGGAACATGGACGAATACGATCCATTCTCTGGAAAGAGGAAAGGGTTCATGGTCCTCATGAGTTCACAGCCCATTGAAAGTGATGAGCTTATACCACTGTATTATACCAGGCAGTTTGTGGAGAAGGCATATTCATACTCAAAGGATGACCTTTCACTGATAGTATACATGGAAATGCAGAAGGAAATTGGATCTGTTGAAATGTCCCTTGACATATTGCGGAATTTGAAATGCAAGGTATCGGAGAAAAATATTGTGATACAGGAACTGACGAAGGATCAGAAGAAACTGTTTGAGAAAATAGGGGTCATAGTGCCTAATATTATGGGAATTTAGGATATCACACACCCCTGGTTATTTCATAAAGACCTGCAGCAAAGCCAACGATGGATTTCTTAAGATCATTAATCAATATTTTTTCATCATTCATGTGAGATTCCTCAAGGATTCCAGGACCGTAATTAAGTGACGGAATTCCTGCCTGATGTGTGAATCTCATATCAAATGTTCCTGGAGACAGAACTAATTCCGGTTCACTTCCAAGGGCTTCCCCAAGGCCTGCCCTGAAAAGACGGTAAAATTGATTTTCTATATTCTCTATTATGCTATCAGTTATATAATGTTCATTGATCCTGACTTCATACCCAGAACTTTTTGCATAGTCCATAATTAAATCGTATAGTTTGTCTTTTTCCTCATTTAATTTTTCTTCCGGTATCAATCTTCGATAAATAGAAAATTCGCATTCATCCGCTATGGTATTAGCCCATGTACCACATTTTAAATAACCTATTGCCAGACCAGGCTTTTTTGAACCAGGTGGAATTACATTGTATTTTGAAATCCTTGATTTCTCAATTTTCTTTCCATATTTATTTATAATGCTTATAAGATCTGTAGTACCTGCTATCGCGTCCTTTCCGAGATATGCCATTGAACCATGGCTCTTTTTGCCTATAACCTTTACAGTTATAAATATAGCACCGCGGTGGCCATAGCATATGTTGTTAACCCCCAGCGGCTCAGTATAAATCACGAAATCTGTATTTTCCCTAGATATCTTACCCGATTCAACAAGATAATACACTCCAGCATTTTTATTTCCAACCGTTTCCTCATCAGGGACGACCGTCTGTGTTACGGTTAATTTTTTCCATATATCCGGAACTGTGTTTTCAAGTAGTTTTATACCGTATACCTGCATTGCAATGCCCCCTTTCATATCACTAGATCCTCTGCCATAAATGAATTTACCGTCATTTACAGACATGAATGGGTTTGTTTTCCAGCCCCTTCCCGCTGGAACCACGTCATAATGGCCATTTAATACAATTTTTATGTTTCCACTGCCCTTTGTGCCTATCACTGATGGCCGTGGACCATTTCCAAACTCACATAATTCCTGCAATCTATCCGTGGGTACCTCAATAATATCTGTTCTGTAGCCCTCATCCATGAGTTTTGCCCTGCAAAGATCGGCGAACTGTTCATAATTCGTTCCAGGGGGGTTTTCAGTGGGTATCTTAATCATTTTTGCAAGGAATTCTGTGGCGTCCTCAATCATTACATCAATATTTTTATTTAAATTTTCAATTATTGGATCCACATTATCGCCCTATAATTTTGGTTCAAATCTGCCATCAATGGCTGTCCAGCCACCGTCAACAAAAATTACCGTCCCGTCTATAAATGATGCTGCAGGCGTGGTAAGGAAGACAGCAGGTCCAGCTATCTCATCAACAGATGCCCATCTGTTTAACGCGCTTCTCTCGCTATATGCTTTATACCATTCGGGATCATTTTTTATCTGCTGTGTCAGCGGTGTATCAACAACACCTGGTGCTATGGCATTTACACGTACATTGAACTTGCCAAGCTCACATGCCAGGCCTCTGACAAGCTGTACTATGCCTGCTTTGGTCGCTGCATATGCTGATTGCCCTTCTTCAACCATCATACTTCTAATGGAGGATAAAACTACTATGCTTCCGTTAACTTTTTTATTCACCATAGATTTTGCAACTTCACGCATGGCTATAAAATTCC
Organism: Ferroplasma sp. Type II; assembly: GCF_000496155.1. NCBI lineage: Archaea > Methanobacteriati > Thermoplasmatota > Thermoplasmata > Thermoplasmatales > Ferroplasmaceae > Ferroplasma > Ferroplasma sp. Type II. The sequence goes on along the minus strand of NZ_KI542764.1, from coordinate 13,868 downwards.
CCTTTAAATTGAGATCCAGTACCCTCTGGAATTCATCGTCAGTGTAATCTAAAAACTTCTTTCTGATATTTATACTGGGTGTGATAAATGCAGCATCTATTTTTCCGAAACTCTCCTCTGTTTTTCTCACAAGCTCTGCTACGCTATCGGTTTTTCTAATGTCAACCTGCATTGATTCAACGTTTTCATACTTATCTTTTAAAATTTTACTCGTCTCAGATAATCTTTTTGAATCGTAATCAGACATCATAACATTTCCACCCATTCGAGCATAAAGGTCGGAAATTCCAAGGCCAATACCATTAGCAGCACCAATTACAAGTGCAGTTCTGCCATTTACAGTAAATACTTTATTTTCAATTGCCATTTTATAATACACCAGAAAAAATAATCTTAATTCTTATATATAGGTTTTTATTTTAACTGCTCTACATTATAATATAAATTATAATATAATTTATTATATATAAAAAAAATTTATATATAACCAAAACGTAAAACCTGGATGACAGTTTATGGCCTTACAAAACAAAGATGGCTTCAGGTTATTTCAGCTTATTCTGGATGGTTAATGGATGGCTATACAACTATAGCATATGCTCTTGTTGCAGTAACAATTTCAACAATTTTCTTTCCAAGCACCATTGGCATTTACGGTCTAGTTGCAACCTTCGGTGGGCTAGCTGTCGAAGAAATAGCCAGGCCTGTTGGATCAGTAGCGCTTGGCAATTTCCTTGGGGATAAAATAGGCAGGAAAAACATGTTAGTAATTACTATAATCGGATTTTCAGTATTTGCAGCATCAAAAGGGCTTTTACCTTCATATAAATCTATTGGCATTGTTGCACCCATACTTTTATATGTAATTTTATTCATAGAAGGAACTTTTGCCGGGGCAGAGTATGGTGGGGGAACAACATTATCAATGGAGGATGTCCCTGCAAAAAAAAGGGCACCAGTTGGGGCATTTGTGCAGAGTGGTTTTGGGACTGGATTTTTTATAGTTTCATTTGTTTTTGCGGCACTTTCTTCATATTATGGCAGGGCTGAATTTGCAGTAATCGGTTGGAGGGTTTTATTTTTTACAACCATAATACCAGGGCTTTTAACACTTATAATACGTTACATTACATCTGAAACTCAGATCTTTGATGACATGAAGAAAAATAATGAAATATTAAGGGAACCTGTTGTGGGACTTTTCAAAAAAGGAGGGAAACCTCTGATCTTTGCTCTTATATTCACATCAGGACTTCTGTTCATAAATACAGTAACATTCTCATTTTATCCAGCACTTCTCGCATTACTTAATCCAGGACTCAGTGACGCAAAAATAGGAACATACAATGCCCTTATAAATTTAGTTTCACTGTTTGGTGTGTGGATAGGTGGTATAGCCGCGCTGCTCATAGTTGGAAGAAAGAAAAGCATTTTGATTTATTCGCTGATTTTTATTATCCTAACATATCCCATAGCATTTTTTGCATTTAAGGGCGGTGCCATAATAGACCTTATAGTTTTCAGTGTCCAGGCATTCTTTGAAGCCATGATATTTTCAACGCTTCCTGCATTTCTGGCTGAGTCGTTCAGCAAAACATTCAGGACTACAGGTGTGGGTTTTGCCTATAATGGTGGTGCCATATTCGGTGGCTTTGCCATCAGCATTGTGTCTATTCTTCTCAACAATTATGCATAGCCTTTTCGCGGCATGGACCCTGTGGCTATTCCTGGCAGAATTGATTATGATGTTGGGGATTCTTGCATCGGCGGAAACATTCAGGTATGGAGGCCCGGATAAAATTGCCCAGTAAAATTTCAAGTATAACAGTTGACGGGTTTTCAATATGCGGTTACACCGATACAGAAATGAATTCAGGAATGACATTATTACTCTGCAAAAGACCAAACACTGCCGGCATATTCAAATCCGGTGGTGCACTGGCTACCCATGAAACGGATTTGCTTAAATCAACACACAGGAGCGATTATTCTATAGATGGCATTTTTCTTACTGGAAAAAGTGTGTTTGGTCTCGGCATAATATCAGGGATTTATGAATGGATGAAAAATAACATGAAGGAGCCTAAAATTTGATGGCAATTACATACCCATAGTTCCCGGTGCTGCTATATATGATCTCTCTGAGAATGACCAGATACCGGGCACTTCCTGGGCTATAAATGCATTAAAGTCCATCGGAAATGATATACCCATTGGTCCTTACTGGGGTGGTACAGGTGCCACTGTAAGTAAATATAAGGAAGACAGAAAAATAAAATCCGGTCAGGGTTACTACGAAATTTCCAGGGGAAATATAAAAGTAGGTGTGCTTGTAATATTGAACAGCCTTGGGGATGTATATAATTTTGATGGAAAAAATATCACTGGCAGTGAGCTAAAATCCCTGAAAGAACTAAGTTATAAAATGGATAATGGTAATATTTGGCAAATTTTTACTAGAAAACTTGGTTTTAATACAACAATAGGAGCCGTGATAACAAATGCAATTATTAGCAACAGTGAGGCAAATTACATCGCCGAGTCCGCTAATTTTGGTTTTGCCTCAAGAATATGGTGATACGGTATTTTGCGCCTCATCCAATAAATATAAGGAGTCTTTAGATACTGTTGCGGAGATGGCAAGAATGGCCGCTGAAATGTCTGTGCTTTCCATATTTGAATGATAAAACGCATCATCTTATGTTTATTTCTAATAACAAACCATTAATATTACTGTTGATTTATTGAAAAATATGGATATAATGGTATTGAATGGTGACGGTATAGGGCCGGAGATTATGGATGCAGGCACAAAAATTTTAAAAAAACTTAATGATAATTTCGGTGTAAATATTAATCCTGTGAAATACGACATTGGTGCCAGATCCCTTGATCAGGGCAAATATAAAATCGAAAACATACTTGAGGAGGCCAGAAAATACAGAGCAATATTGAAGGCTCCAATGGGGGATCCGAAACTTAGGAACACAGGGGGTACCGAAATAGCCCTTGACCTCATTCTTGCACTCAGATTTGACCTGGATCTTTATGCCAATGTAAGACCAGTAAGACTTTTACCAGGAGTTTCTTCACCCCTTATAGGATATAAAAGCATGGATTCCATTAATTATACCATAATCAGGGAAAATAGTGAGGGGCTTTACTCCAGCCATTTTGGGGGCCTTGTACTGCGTGATGAGGTTGCAATAGATAATCAAACTATAACAAGAAAAGGTACTGAAAGAATAGCAAAATTTGCATTTGATCTTGCCTTAAAAACGGAGGGCGCCCCAAAAAATGGGGAGAGATCTGTAGTATGCACAGACAAAAGCAATGTCTTAAAGTCCTTTGCATTTTTCAGGAAAATATTTTCTGAGGTTTCACTGGAATATAAACAGATAAAACCCAGGTATATGTATGCTGATGCAATGGCACAGTATATGATACTAAACCCCGAGGAACTTAATGTTATTGTAACTGAAAATATGTTTGGAGATGTACTTTCTGATCTGGGGGCTAGCACAGTTGGCGGTCTCGGATTTGCCTACAGTGCAAATGTATCTGACAGCATGGGAATGTTTGAACCTGTTCATGGCAGTGCCCCGGATATAGCTGGTAGGAACATTGCAAATCCAACAGCAATGATAATGTCAACGGCAATGATGCTGGATTGGCTTGGTTACCCTGAATACAGAAAAACCATAGAAAAGGCACTTTTTAAAACCATTGAGATTGGCGTTAAAACCACCGACATGGGAGGAAATGCATCAACGTCGTTTTTCACTGAAAATATATTGAACAATATGGATCAGTGAGCTGCTAAGTTATTTGAAAGAGCTGGTTTGAGATGTTATTCATATTGGGGAATATAATAAATTTCACCGTTCTTTCCATGTAACATAAACTTTTAGTACTCATAATTTATATTTAAAATATGTACAGACCGCTAAAGTATTACTCAGATGAGTTTATAAAAAACATAAATAATCGTGCAAAGGAAATAATGACTTTCATGTATCCGCCAGTCACTGTGTACGAAGACAATGGGTATATAGGAATTGAGGCAGACCTTCCCGGATTTGACAGAAATGACATAAAGGTTACTCTGGAGAAAAACGCCATAGTCATCAGGGCTGAAAGGGAAATAAAACCTGAGGGTACAGTATTTGAGAACCAGAGACCTGAAAAAGTTTTCAAAAGAATGTCCCTCCCCATGGAAGTAGATACTGAACAGGATTTCTCTGCAAAATACACCGATGGAGTTTTGTCCCTGAAAATACCAGTAAAAAACGTTAAAACGGTTAGAATAGAATAATTATTTTTTTATTGTATAAGCAAAAAGAATAATGTCTATTATTATAATAACATAGGATAATATTGGGTGAATTCTGGAAAACAGGACCATTGCAATGAGAATTGCAGAAAGAAATACGGTGACAGGAAGTTTTTTGCTTTCCCTGCTTTCTCCATTTCTCTCCTCAAGTGCACGTTTTAGCAATGGTAGAACATCAAGACCTTTTTCAATTGATATTACAGATTTCTGGGCAAATTCATTCATTTCCTTGAGATATAATTCCTGAAGCATTCCCTCATTGTAAAGTATGTCACGAAGTACAAGCACGAATTTGAAATTTGGATCAAGTGTCTTACATATGCCCTCGAGCAAGGAGGACATTCTCATATATAATACAAGCTCCCTGGGAAGATGAAAGGGAAATTCAAAGATTACATTATTGGCGATTTCAAGCAATTCTCTAATATCCATTTCATTCACATTAGTTCCAGAAAGGTTGGCTATTGAAAGTTCTATTCCCTTCCGGATGATTCCCCTGTTTGCGGCAGGAGACAGCGCGTTCAGCTCCAGTAGTGAATCCATGATGGTGTCTGGATCCTTATTGATAAGGCCGTCATAGAGCTTCAGTAGCCTGAATCTAGTATCATCATCCAGTTTTCCTACCATTCCAAAATCATATAGTATTATTTTTCCTTCATCAGATACGGCTATGTTGCCTGGATGTGGATCAGCATGGAATATGTCGTTCCTCAGCAGCATTCTGAGAAATGTGAGATCAATGTTGTGAGCCAGTTTTGGAAGGTCTATTTTCTTTTCCTGCAGTTTTTTTACATCCGTAACCTTGGTTCCTCCAATATAGGTAAGTATTATAACCTGCTTGGATGCAAAAAGGACTTCGGGTATTATAATATCATATTTTTTTATATTATTTTTTATCCGCTTTATATTTTCCGCTTCTATGAGGTAATTTGTTTCGTCATATATCCTTGCAGAGAAATCAGAAAGTACGTTTGATATGCTAATATAAAGATAATTGTCCATGAAACGCTTGAACATGTTAAGCAGTTTCTTTATTATAATTAAGTCCCGTTTCAATATATTGTCTATATTATACCTGTTTACCTTTACAGCCGCATCTATTCCCCTGTAGGTTGCACGGTACACCTGACCCAGTGAAGCTCCTGATATGGCATTTTCATTAAAACTGTCAAAAGTCCTGTCCATTTTCCCAACATTTTCCTCTATCATTTGCCTTGCATATAGGAAATTATCCGGTGGCACCTTGTCCTGGAGATCGGAAAAAGCCTTCAGATATTCTTTTGGCAGAAGATCTGGTCTTGCTGATAACACCTGTCCCAGCTTTATAAATGTTGGACCAAGTTCTATAAATGCATTCACTGCAGACCGGCCATGCTTTTCTATTCTATAATCATATTCTTCCTGTTTTTTGGATTTTTTACGGTCAGAGCTGAATTTCAAAAATACTGGCAGTAATTTTACAAGGTATCGAAGTTCTGTCCTGTTCAGTCCCTTTAGCTCAGCATTCACCAAAGTCTATATAACACATGCTTTTAACTTTTATGAGTGTAGAACCACTCTTCAGACACAGTGCTTATCAACATGGAAAATACAACTGGAGAACGGAAACCAGATACATATGCGAATAGAATGTAATCTATTGAAAACAGGATTTTTGAGAACATATATTTATAAAATTATGTGGGAAAATTGAAACATCAACTTGTTATATCTGAAAAATTTGTGATAAAAAAACATAAATCATAGCTTATAATCCTATAACGTGAAAAATATGGAAATTTCTCCATCAATTATTTCCAGTGATCTCCTGGACTTGGGATCTCAGATAAGAGAATGCCAGAATGCGGGTGCGGGGTCATTTCATCTGGATATTATGGATGGCCATTTTGTAGATAATATAACTATGGGGCCTGATATGGTTTCGGCCATAAGGAAAGGCACCGATCTCAGACTGGATGGCCATCTTATGATAGAACGACCTGACAAATATTATAAATCTTTCATAGATGCTGGATGCGACGTTCTTTTAATACATTATGAAACACCAATAGAGGTTGGAAATTTTTTAAAAAAACTGGATAATGAGAATATAAAGTATGGCATTGTAATAAACCCTGATACAGATATCAAAAAAATATACAGATTTATCCCAAATTGTGAAATAGTTCTTGTTATGTCTGTATATCCAGGGTTTTCTGGCCAGAAATTTATTGAAAAATCCCTAGAAAAGGTCCGTGCCCTGAGAAAATATATAGATGATAACAATTATAGCACCAAAATAGAAATCGATGGTGGGATAAACGATGAAACCGGAAAACTTGCTGCTGAAGCGGGAGCGGATATTCTGGTCTCGGCTTCCTATATATTCAAAAATGGGATTGCTCGAAGCATAAAAAAATTAAAATCCTTATAGATTAAGGACTATTCTACCATTTACCCTGTCTTTGAATGCGTATAATGCATCTTTTATATCCCACAGGCTGTATTCCTTATAGACAGGGAGCCGGAAATTGCTTTTGTCAAGCATGCCAAGAAGCTCTGATAAATCCTTTCTGGTCCCTCCGGTTGATCCTATTATTTCCAGTTCATTTGTATAAACATTGGCTATATCCAGATCTGCCATTCTACCGGTTAGCATTCCATAAGTAATTATTTTCCCCCTTCTCCTTAAATGCTTTATAGAGTCGCCAAAGAGTTTTCCTCCAAGAGGATTTATAATAATGTCCGCAGAAAAATCTTCTGGAATCGAATCCAGTACGTGAATTCCCAGGCTTTCCAGATCCTTATTCCTGGAATATACATAAACATCAAGCCCCATGTGGCGTGCTATCTGAACTGTGAATATTCCAGTATTTCCAGCACCATATACGAGTATCTTATCATTTACATTAGGTCTGGCACGCTTCAGTGCCCTATAGGAAGTTAATGCACCTATGCCTATGCTAACAGCAGTATTGTCGTCTATGGCCTCTGGAACTCTGAAAAGATTTTGCTCACCAATATTAATATATTCAGAATATCCTCCATTTGTCATTACTCCCCATAGACCTCCATTGTAGCACAGGTGTTCATTCCCAGAATAGCACATGTCACAGCTATTGTCAAAAATATGGCTGTAGACAATTACTCTGTCACCCTTATGTATGTGTTTTCCTTCTTCCATGGCAATCCCCATGACCTCAGAACCAGGTATATGTGGCATTGGATTGACATTATACACCACATTTCCATCTATGAGTTTGTAGTCCAGTGGATTTAGCCCCGCCTTTATTATCTTCACCTTTATGCCCTCTCCTTCTGGGCTTTTGTCCACTATTTTTATATTCTCTATTCCGGGTTTTGCAAATTCAATTGCCTTCATAAATTAATATCAATATCATATTATTAAATTTATTTACCTTAATATTTCAAGAAAATTATATCTAAGGTTTTCATTCTGTGTATGAATTTCAAAAAAATTATTTCACATTCTCTATTTTAGATTTCAATGCCTTTAAGGAAAGGTTTTCTGGAGAGGTCTTCAGTGCATTTTCCACCACTTCCAGTGCCTTTTTCCTGTTGCCCATTAAGGTATATATATTTGCCTCATCCTTATAATATTCAGGATTTCTTGCAAGTTTTATGCATTCTTCCAGGTCAGCAATAGCATCCTCATATTTTTTCATTTCAGTGTATATCTGTGATCTTTTATAAAGAAAAACAGGGTCTGCTGAATTCAAATACACAGCCTTATTGTAATCTTCAAGAGCCCTGTCACGTTCCCCTTTTCTCCAGTAAACGTTACCTCTGTTGTAATAATAATCTGGCACATCATCTTCAATTTTTATCGCTGCATCAAACTCAATTAAGGCATCGTCAAACTTGTTCATATCATCATATATGGAACCAAGTGTGTTATGATAATCCCCCCTGTCCGAACTAATCGCTATTGCACTTTTGCAATCCTTTATTGCTTCGTTGTTCATATGCATAGAATAATAAGCAAGTGCCCGGTTGATATAAAAATCAGGATCAGTTTTAATAAGATTAATTGCCTTTGTAAATTCTTTCACTGCATCAGGATATTGCATCACATTGAAATAGGATATTCCACGTTCATTATAATCATCAGCTTCATCGTCTTTTTTATATACGTAATTTCCTGCCATAATATAAGGTATTTATATTTCGTATATTAATATTAAGTGGAAAAGATCATGAAAAAAGTTAATAATAATTTAACTGATTACCGGATAAATTGAACAATATGGAAAATTACAGAAAACGCCTTGATGATCTCAGGGAACGGATAAATTATCAGCTTGAATCATATTTTAAGTATAAATTAGATGAATGCAATGACAGCAAGATAGCCCACGTAATAGAAAAGCTACGTGATTTCACAATGAATGGAGGCAAGCGTGTAAGGCCAATACTTATGATAATGGGCTACAGCATGTTTGCCGAACCAGATGATAGAATAATTAAAGCCTCAATTTCCATAGAGATGGCACAGTCATTTCTGCTAATACACGATGATATAATGGATCAGAGTGATATGCGCAGGGGAAAACCCAGCTTCCACAGGGCAGTAGAAAAAACGCTGAATGGGGATAGTGTGGAAAGGATCGCCGAAAATATTGCAATCAGCGCAGGTGATCTCATTGATACATTCTCCCATGAGGCACTTTTGCGTTCTGGGTTCGGCCTGGAAAATCTCCTTGATGCCGATTTTGAATTTTCAAAAATAATTGAGGATACAGGGAAAGGACAGATACTGGACATATATTCCTCCATAGAGGATGTGTATAGCGAAGACCGACTTATAAAACTGCATTTCCTTAAAACTGCTAGATACACCATACAGGGGCCCTTACTTATGGGTGCCTACCTTTCCGGGAATAAGAAATATATCCAGGACATAAAAGATTACGGAAAATATGCCGGCATAGCATTCCAGCTTTATGATGATCTGTTAGGGCTCTTCGGCAGTGAAGAAAAGACAGGGCAAATCTATCAAAAGTGATGTTAATGAGGGCAAAAAAACACTGTTAATGATAAAAGCCTATGAAAATTCCAGCGAAGAAATAAGGAAGTTCATAGAAAGTTGTCTTAAAAATGGCAATATAAATGATTCTGATTTTAACCGCCTAAGAGAGATAGTAAAATCAACAGGATCCTATGAATATACAAAGCAGAAAATAGACGAATACAACGGCCTTGCGCGATCAGCCCTTGCAAGAATTGATGGCAATCGGGATACGATTGAAATGCTTGATTTTCTGCTGGAATACCTTATAAAAAGGGAGAATTAATATTTTGGCATATGCTTCGAGTACATTTCCTTCAATGTATTGTCATCAATATGGGTATATATCTGTGTTGTGGCAAGGCTTGAATGCCCCAGTATCTGCTGTATAAACCGTATATCCCCGCCATTACGTAAAATGGATGTTGCAAACGTGTGCCTTAGAACGTGTGGTGTCACATTTTTTGTTAGCCCTGCATTTCCTGCGACTCTTTTTACCATTCTTTCAACTGTGCTTGTATTAAATTTTGTTTTCTTATTAGATATGAAAAGATAATTATTGTTGGATTTTATTCTTATCCTGTCTTTCATATATGATTTTACATGGTCACGGCAAATATCCGGCATTACCACAATTCTGTCTTTATCCCCTTTTCCACTGTGTATATAGATTATATTTTCGTCAAAATCCACATCCCCTATTTGCAGATTAGTTAATTCACTGACACGGATACCTGTATAAAGAAAAACAGATATCACAGCAATATCCCTCGTCCCCTTTGCACCGTTAATCAATACGCCGGCATCTTTCTGGTTTAGGTAAACAGGCATTTTCTGTGACCTTCTTGGTGGCACGAGATTCGGTGGCATTTCCCTATTCTTGAATTTGTAATAAAGCTTAAGTGCCTTCATAGCCAGATACTGCGATGCCTTTGAATATTGTTTCTCGGTTACAATGAAATTTTTGTAATTTTCTATATCATCGAAGTCTATTGCAGAAACATCCTTATTACAAAATGAGAGGAATCCGGAAATTAGAAATTTATATTCCTTGATAGTGTAGAAGCTCTTTCTTTCTGTAATCATGAATCTTTCAAAGGATTTCAATTCACCGTCCAGGTTCATATTCTTGTATATATTATCACCTATTATCTTTATCCTTTAAATTTTCAGATGACCCTGTCCGCATTATTAAATTACTGTTATTTTTTGAATCAATTGAAATGTAATAGGCTATAACCAGAGTGAAAAATAAAAGAGAGAGGCCTTCTACAATCAGATATCCTGCCCGGAGCCCGTTGTAATGGTTCCCATTTATTGGGGATACGTGCGATACCAATGATATGGTGGCACCTGCAATTATAAATGTTAATGCTGCTGACACAAGGTAAATCCTGTGCTTATTGAAATTAGTGGACGGAAAGAGAAGTCCGACGACAACAAATACATCGCCGAATATCAGGAATAATGGAAATATTCTGGGTATTATGCCGAAATAGTGTCCCGATTCAAAATATGCTGAAAGAGTGTTTACCGGAAGAAGAAAAATAAACAGGTATGTCAGTAATACTATCACAATTCCAGCATAAAAAAATTTATTGTACCTGTTCATACTAATAATAATTGTCTGACATATTTAAATGTTGTGTAATAGTAATTTATAATCGGATTCAATACGTAAATTTATATTCTAATTGAATATCATAATTTGATGGAATTCAATAAAACCAAGGCTATGCATTTTCCCAACGATGTTTACATTGGGCATAACGCCATTGATAGTATACGTCAAGTGGCTGAAAAAAATTTAAAATCTGGTACAATTTTGATCATTTCGGGACAGAAAACGTACGGAATAGCGGGAAAAGCCGTGGTGGATCGACTTCATGGACTTCAGTATCACATTATTATGACCGGAACTGCAACGATGGAAGCAATACAAATGGTCAAGGAAGAGATATCACATAAAAAGATAGGACTGATTATTGGTATTGGAGGAGGGTCTAAAATTGATATGGGCAAAAAGATTGCCTTTGACCTTAATGTGCCATTCATAAGTTTCCCTACTGCACCAAGCCATGATGGTATTGCATCCCCAAGAGCATCCATATATGACGGAAAATCTTTTCTATCCATAGAAGCTGCAATGCCTACGGCTATCATAGCAGACACCGGAATCATGGCAAAGGCACCATATCGTTTTGCCGCTGCCGGTGCATCTGATGTTATAGCCAATATTACAGCAGTTATGGACTGGAAACTGGCCAACAGGATAAAAGGTGAGGGATTTAGTACAACAGCAGCAGTGATATCTGAGTATTCCTCCAGGGAGTTAATAGAAAATGCTAATATTATTCAGCCGGGACTAGAAGCCAGCATATGGATGATAACAAAACAGATACTTGCATCTGGAACTGCCATGGCTATAGCTGGAACATCGAGGCCGGCGAGCGGAAGTGAACATCTATTTGCACACGCACTTGAAATTCTGGGACCTGGAAATGCAATGCATGGAGAGCAGGTGGCAATGGGGTCCCTCGCAGCCATGTACCTTCACGGTGGAGACTGGAAAATGCTTTATGACACTTATAAAAAAATAGGGGTATCCACAAAAGCAAATGATTATGGGATACCGGATGAAATTGCCATCAAAGCCCTGTCAATAGCCCATAGACTGAGACCCCAGAGATATACCATACTTGGGGAAACGGACCTGAGTGAAGAGGTTTCCAGGAAGGCGTTGAAATTGACTGGAGTAATATAATTATTAAGTTAATATTGGATGTGGAGATTATATAATTTTAAATCATAACTTTAATAAACCATTTAATTTTATGGAATGTGATCAAATTGAATAAAATAAGTTTAATTGGCGTTGACTTGGCTAAAAAAGATTTAGTGTTTACATTCAGAGGCCCATTATCAGGAAAATGTGATGAATGCAGGATAAAGAATGTTTGCTTCAATCTGGAGCCAGGAAAATCATATAGAATTACGGAGGTAAAGGAGCAGGTTAACCCATGTTTTGTTTATGACAGGGATAAGGTTTCCACAATTGATGTTGAAGAAGTGCCCAACACATACAATGTCCAGAATGGGAAACGGCTCATGGAAGGGTCTTCAATGGAGTTGCGGAGCATGAAATGTGATTATCTTACCTGCCCAAACATCGAAAAATGTAATCTTTTAAACATGAAAGGAAATAAGAAAATAGTTGTCAAGAAGATCGTTGGTAAGATAAACTGCCCAAAGGGATATGACATGCGTGAAGTTGAATCCTGATGTTGAAAATAGGATTGATAGGAAAGCCAAATGCTGGCAAATCTACTTTATTCTCAGCCATAACATCAATAGATGTTGATATAGCAAATTATCCTTTCACCACAATCAAACCTAATGTGGGCATCTCATTTATAAAGGACAAATGCCCGGAAAATGAAATAACTGCTAAATGCAATCCCCGGGAAGGAAGATGCGTTGAAGGTATAAGATATATTCCCGTAGAAATAATTGATGTCCCGGGATTGATAGAAGGCGCAAGCGAGGGAAAGGGTATGGGCAATGAGTTTCTCGACAACGTGCGGGATGCTGACATAATAATCAATCTTTTTGATGCTTCCGGCATGACCGATCTGGAAGGCAATCCATCGGAGAATAAACATGATCCCGGGGAAGATGTGAAATTTGTATACAGAGAGATAGTAAACTGGATGAACGGAAAAATATCCAAGGACTGGCAGAAATTTTCCAGAAAGGAAGACAATAGCCCAGAACGCCTTGAAGTCAAGATGCTACAGAAGGCTGCAACTTTCGGACTTAATGAAAAGGATGTCATTTTTATAATGACTAGGGAGAAATTTCCAGACAAACTTATACACTGGGGAAATGAAGATATAAACAGGTTTTCAGAAGCTATACTAAAATATGCCAAACCTGTATTCAACATAGGAAATAAATCTGATCTGCTGACAGAAGAGGCGTTAAAAGAATTTTCGGGTGAGGAAACAAGCTATCTGATTTCCGCACAGTATGAACTTTTAATAGAAAAGGCATTCAATAATGGATACATAAGCTCAGATGGAAATGATTTTACATTTACAGCTAAATCTGGGGAAGCACAAAAAACTGTACTCAACGAGATAATATTAAAATATAAGAGTGGGAGTATAATGCGTTTTTATGACGTACTTACTGCTATTATAAAATCCCTGGGATACATTGTTGTATACCCTGTTCTTGACGAAACCAGGTGGGAAGACAAAAACGGAAATGTACTACCGGATGCATATCTCATGAAAGATGGTGATACTGCACTGGACCTGGCATACAAAATACACACGGACATAGGGAAGAACTTTATACGTGCCGTTAACGGGAGAACCAAGAGAATAATTGGAAAAGATTATAAATTATTAAATAATGACGTTATTAAAATAATTTCAAATTCAAGGTGATATAGTGCCCAATGGTATGAATGCAGGAAAAAAATTAATGAAAGCAAGAAAACATTATGCGTGGTCGGATCGT